>NZ_JACHVA010000086.1 GCF_014230055.1 Puniceicoccus vermicola
CTTTTTTTTCACTTCCGGATAGACCTCTCCCATCCACTGCTTCACCTCAGCCGGGCGTTGCTCGTAAGCCTTCTTCAGTGGTCGCTGGGGAGTGAAACCCCAGCGAGCCAAGACTACACTCATCGATTGAAGTCCATACTCGATTTTAAACCGGTTTTTGATCAGCTCTCTCACGGCTTCCCGCGTCCAGAGAGCGAAACGCAGCTTCAATTGATCCGGGGTCTTGTCGGTGATAAGCTTTTGAATCTCTTTCTCTTGATCCGCAGTCATCTTGCGTCCACTTCCATCTTGCCGACCCCGCTTGCCCTTACCGATAGCCGCCCAACCCCCAACCTCAAAGCGTTTCCACCACCGATTCACCGTGGGCTGGGCCACACCAAAATCCTTGGCAACCTGTGTTTGTGTTCGGCCCTTTTTCAAGGCACGGATCGCCTGACGGCGCATCTCTTGCTGGGCATCCTGACTCAGCGTGCGGGCATCTCGATTTTCCATCAGTAAAGATCGCTCGATTATGATCTATTTGTCAAGCGAGTTAATAACCCGTCTTCTCTTCGCCTTATTCATGTGTATCCCTTCCGTCAATTTGATCGATTTCGTTTCGCCAGGTTCCGATGATTTGGAAAAGTGGCGTAGGGAACCATCATGGGCGGTCGCTAGAATTAGGTTTTTGATCAAGCTGGGTAGGCTCCAGAGGGAGCTCCGGTGAATTGTATCGAATCGCGAATCATGAACGCTATCCTGAAACTCTTTGGAGTCGTATTGGCAATGGCCTCGGTCTCTTGTTCTTCCGAACGTTTCATTGAAGGAGACTTCTCTTCGGTCGGGAAAGACTACGATCCTCAACAGACTAAGGCGTATGAGATCTTGGGACTTACAACGATGACCTACCAATATTCGGTGGAGCCCCATCATGAGCTGGAGTTCGCTGTCGAATTGATTGATTATTTGGATAAAGATTCTAGTCGGGAAGATGTCATTACCGCCCGTAATGACGGGAGTTCTCCCATTTCCGGGAGTTTTGAAATATATTATTACATAAACCCCTTGAATGGTGACACGATTATTGAAGTGACCAATAAGCCATCCCGGGGAAATGTCGTTTCGCAGTACTTCCGATTGCGATCCGAGACTTATCAGAAAGTGAGATCCGCGCGGCCAGCATTGGCCTTTTCTTCCGATCCGAATCTGCGATGGATCTCTGAGAATCAAGCAGAGTTACTGAAGTTTCGGGGGTATGGTGATAACGACGGGGAAGATCTCATTTTGTCGTTGGAAATCACCGCTGAATTGAAATCGAGCTCCAGTGAGAGCGGGGGAGGAGAGGGAGTTTCCTCTCACTGAGGCCGGAGGTGAAAGAAGAATTTTTCCATGTTTAGATCAATGCGGGATACACGGACGATAGTCCGAATGGGACTCGTTTAGGGACTCATCCACCCCTCCACCCCCGACATCGTCGGGGGTCCCCCTCCCGTGCGAGAATATCCTTATACACAAGCCTATAGCTCTGGACGGTCTCGAAAACGCAAGAACAGGGGAGCGCGGCATTCATTCCGCGCCGCATGCCACTCAGGCCTTTCGCCTTAGATTCTGAGGGAAACTTTTCATTCGCAGCGAATCTGACGGGGCGGAATGAATTCCGCGCTCCATTTGGGGCATACTCCTACAAGATAACTCAAAGTTATTGCAGGAAAACGTTAGTCTAGGAAGTTGTGTGTAAGGATATGCCTGCATGCAGGGGTGAAGTCTCGGTCAATACTTGAGAGCCCCTTCGACTGGCAGAGTCGTGCATCTAATTGCTTTAAAAGACTGCAGTCTCGGTTGATAAAGAAAGTAACTTTATCGAAATTGTTGTGAGAAAAGGGCTGAAAACACTAATTGCGGGGATCGTTCTCGTATTGCTCGGGCTCTTTGTTATCCCCGCGGTCATTCTCTTGGCGATCTTTCTGCCGGACCACGAGGACCTTTCCTTTCAAGTGCCTGGTCAGGTCGAGATTTCGGTGGAGGAACCGGGAAACTACTATCTTTGGAACGACTATGTAACTTTTTTTGAAGGGAAGAGCTATCGCCGTTCCGAGGAAATTCCCGATGGTTTGGCGATTGGTGTTCAGGGGGAAGATGGAAAGGAAGTCGTTTTTCACAGGAATTCGTCCGTTACGTTGGACTTTGGAGACCGACAACAGAGGAGCGTTGGATATGTCTCGGTTGCGGATCCCGGGACTCTTTTGATATCTGTTTCCGGTAACTTCGAACCGCGTATCTTCTCCTTTAGCCGATCCCGTTTGTTTATGTTCTTCGGACTGATTTTTGGAGGCGTTGGCGCATCGATTCTCTTGTCTATACTAGGTGTCGGGGTTTCCATCTGGGGGATCGTCAAACTCGCCAAGAATCCACCGCCCAATGAGGTTGAAGGATCCTGAGTCGGAGACTACAGGATGGATGGAGTTCGTTTAAGGGCTCCGGCCACTGGGCCTAAGGAGCTCCTGACCCGCTGGCTCTGATCCCTGGGCCGACTTGTCGAAGGGGTACCCCGATATTCTTGCTTGGATCGAACCTGGGGCCACTCGAAGGGCGAGGAGTTGCTTGTTCGCAGAAGTCTCGGCTAAGGATTTTGGAAATTTTGCAAGATGGTGGGTGTGGTCATTGAACTCATTTTTGTCGCCCGGAAATTCCGAGGTGATATATCTTAAGAAGGTGACATCTGTGGCTACAGATCGGGCCTATCGCATCCGTGCGAAAGCATTTGGTGCGAGTCCGCACGTCCTCATTGAGGATTCGGCAGGTCAACTTGCTTGGATCGTCAGGGGCAGGTGGTTTGTTGTTTTTGGGCAAAAATATGACGTCCTCAATTCAGCGGGGACCAAGATTCTCTCAGCCAAACAAGAGCACCGAGTTGCCGAGGTTTTCTACTCGATCCGTCGGGGCGAGCGGCTAATTGGCGCCGCGGGAGTTTCAGTGACTAGCTCGTCAGGTTTCATCGAGATGGGGAGAAGCCCACGAGCTAAGATTTCGTTTGGATGGGGAATGAAGCGATCGCTGACGTTAAGCGACAAGGCAGGTCCTTGGGCAAAGGTCGACAAACGGATGTCCGGGTGGGATGTGACTCTGTTGAAGGAGGATGAACCGATTGTACTCCTGACCGGAATGGCAATCATCTTTGCCGAATTCCGCACCCGGGGTTGATAACTTTTCAGAGGAGGACATTCTCGACCGAAGTGTCTTCAGGTTCCTTCGGTGGGGGCGAAGCCCAGGGTCTGTAAGCAATCTTCGATGGAATATAGAGTCTGAGTGGGGCGATCGGGGGGCGAAAGCCTCCACTGAGTCGGCTGTGAGTCGGTCGTGACCTCAATCTGGATTGTGGGGCCGGAAGTTGTGGTCGCCGTCCAGCCGTAGCGTTCGAGAGCCCGTTCGGTCCAGAGTCGGTGGGGATCGGGGCCGGCTAGGTGGACCGGAGGGCCGGAACGCGTCTTGGGACGAAAATTTCCTTGGGAAATGTCGAACTCGAGAGCAGGGGAGGGGAAGGTTTTAGCGAAGGCACCTTCGAGAACCAAATCTTCGGGCGCGCCGCCGGTCCATTTCCCATCGGCGCTGAGGAGCCAAATCCGATCGGCGTGGCGGAGGGCGCTCTCGAGATCGTGAGTGGTCAGGAGGATGGCGATCTTTCTGGTCCGGGCGATTGCGGCGAGTTTTCCAAGTATTTCGATCCGTGAAGGAAGGTCGAGGAAGGCTGCAGGTTCGTCGAGGAAGGCCAGAGCGGGTTCTTGGGCAAGAAGGCGGGCGATCGAAACACGTTGCCGTTCTCCGTCACTCAATTCACCAATGGGCCGATCGCGAAATTGTTGGCTGGCCGTGTCACGAAAAGCGGAATCAATCGCAGCCTGGTCATTCGGTGTCAGCTTGCCGGCCCAGTTCGAATGCGGATGGCGCCCGAGGGAGACCAACTCCCCCGCCGTCATGCCTTCGGGGGAAGATTCGCGAGTCGGGAGAACGCCGCGAACACGGGCGAGTTCTCGGGGAGAATAATCAGAGAGGTCACGTCCAGCGATCGACACGGAACCGCTGATCGGCGGGAGAAATCCGCAAAGAGATCGGAGGAGGGTGCTCTTTCCGGCTCCATTTGGACCGAGGAGGCAAACGAGTTCTCCACGGGAGAGGGTGAGATTGAGGGGGCCCCCGAGTTTGCGCTCATGCTTGGTACCGAGGTCGTGCCCAAACGCGAGGTTTTGGGTTTGGAGGATGAGATCTGAAGTCAAATTACTCACGACAGGGATCTTGTGGTGCGACTTTTGAGGAGGACCCAAATGATGACGGGGGCACCGATGAGGGCGGTGATGGCATTGACCGGTAGCGTCGTCGAGGTTCCCGGAAGCCTGGCGATGAGATCGGAGAGGAGCGCGAGGGAAGCTCCGAGGGTCAAGGTGACGGGGATGAGCTTGCGATGGGATTGGGTGCGCAGGAGACCTCGGGCGAGGTGGGGAACGGCCACTCCGAGGAATCCGATTGGACCGCAGAAAGCGGTCACGGCTCCAGCAATTATGGCGGCGCTCGAAAGAATGCGGATCCGAGTGCGTCGGGTATTTTCTCCGAGAGCCGTAGCCTGCTCCTCACCGAGAAGAAGGACGTCCATCGATTTGAACTGTAGGGATCCGAAGATGACGGCGAGACCGGCTGCGGTGAGAAAGACCCAAAACTGGTTCCAGGAAACGGTTCCAAACTGACCAAAGCTCCATGAGATGAAGGCCTGAAGCCGTTCGGGCATGGCAAAATAGATAAGGATGCTGACGATGGCGTTGATCAGGTAGGCCAGCATTAGGCCGATGATGAGGAGGGTCATGACCCCAATTCGTGAGGTGAGGGCCAGAATGAGGGCGAGAACGGCTCCGGATCCGATGGAGGCAGCGATGACCGTAGAGAAGGCTCCGCCTCCGGCCAGGGTGCCCAGAAGGCCAGGTCCAACCGGTGCGGCGACGAGCATGACGATGGCAACACCGAGGCTGGCCCCGGAGTTTACTCCGAGAATGTAGGGATCCGCGAGAGGGTTGCGAAAGACGGTCTGCATCTGCAGACCGGCAAAGGCCAACCCCGCCCCAGCGACGGAAGCGGTCAGAGCACGAGGGAGGCGGATATTTTGGAGAATGTAGCCCTCTGCGGTATCTGGACCCAGTCGCCCGGTGAGGAAGAGGAAAACGTCGTGGAGCGGGATGGTGACGGAGCCAAAGGCAATCGCGGCGAGAAACAGCGATACCAAGAGAAGAAAACAGCCCCAGCGAACAATCATCGAAAAGAGATGAACTTAGGGCAGATCGAGTCGCGGCTGCAAATCCCAAAAACTGGACCTGGGAGAACCTTTCGTTGGCGTCAGGTCGAGGGGGAAGATTTCGCGAGAGTGACTAGGGTTTCCGAGAGTTCGGTTGTCGAAAACGGCTTGGTGATGAAGGCGTTGACCTTTTCGGTGAGGCAACTATCGCGGATTTCGTCCAGAGCGTAGGCGGTGATGGCTACGATCGGAACGTCATTCCTGTTCTGAGAGGAAAATGTGTCGGCCCGGACAGAACGGATAATATCGAGCCCGCTCTCTTCCCCGAGGTGTAAATCCATGAGGATCATCCCATACGATTTCATGCGCAGTTTTTCCTCTGCCTCGCGTCGGTCATGGGCAATGTTTACGGACTTTGCTCCGGCTTTTTTGAGAAATTTCTGCAGCACCTCGGCGTTGTTCGAATCATCTTCAACGATCAGGAAATCGATCGGCAGGGAAGGGATCTTATTCTGAATGGAAAACCGATTTTGCAGTTCGGCAGGGAGGACTGACGGTTCGGAAGATTCCCGGAGAGGCAGGCTCAAGGTAAAGGTGCTACCTTTCCCGACCGTGCTCTCTACCTCGAGAGATCCGCCCATGAGTTCTGCAAGCCGCTTGCAGATCGCAAGCCCCAATCCGGAGCCCTCAAACTTCCTGCGGAGGCCATGATCGACTTGCTCAAAGGGGAGGAAAATAGATTTCAGGTTTTCGGGAGGAATCCCGAGACCGGTGTCGGCGACCTGGACCTCAAGTCGATGATCTCCGCCCCCGAGAGGGAACAGCTCTCCGCGAATCCGAATTTCTCCGACTAAGGTAAACTTGAGGGCATTCTCCATGAGATTGGAGAGGATCTGTCGAATCCGGTCGGAATCTCCTATCACCAGTTGATCGAGTTCAAGACCCATTTCGAGGGTGATCGAGACTTTGTTGGAATCGATGCGGGTGCGGAAATTATCGGAAAGGGCTTCGAGTTCGAGGGCGGGGTTGAACTCTTCTTCGGCGATCTTCACCCGGCCTCCTTGAATCCGGGTGAAATCGAGGATGTTCTCCACCAAGAAGAGGAGTCTCTCGCTATTCTCCATGATCCTCTTCGTGCAGTGGTCACGTTCATCCGGATCGGCATCTTCCTCGAGTAGTTGAGAAAATCCGACAATCGCGTTGATCGGAGTGCGGATTTCGTGACTCATGACGGCGAGAAAATCGCTCTTGGCCCGTGCCAATTCTTCTGCCTCGCGGGTCTTCTTTTTGAGCTCTTCATTTTTCTCCTGGAGAGCCGTCATCTGTTCCTGAATTTGGTTGAAGCTCTCGTTGAGTTCCTGAGCCATGAATTCGAAAGAGCTGAAGAGGCGGCCGATCTCGTCCTTACGCGTTACGTCTCGTTTTCGGAGCGTTGGAATTTCGCCTGGGTTGTAAGCGATCATCTCGTGAGACAGGCGTCCGATGGGCCGGATGATGCGGTAGGCTAATACTGCAACGATGCACATGGCAAATCCGAGGATGGCGATGACCGTAACCGAGATGGCTCCGAGGAGGAGGTGAATCGGCCGGAAAATGGAATCCAGGGGAATGACCTGGACGAGGGTGGCATCGACCCCGGTAGCGAGGTGGGGATCCAGGCGGGAATGGGAAACGAGGTATCCTCCATTTCGGGAGGTGATCATATTGCCCTGACGGGATCGGGAAAGTTCGCGCAATTCGGCGGAGGAAAGAATCTCGACTGCAGTGCGACTTTTCCTGCCCTCGGTTTCCGGAAGATGCTCGAGTAGGATGTCTGCCTCCTCGTCGATGACGAAGAAATGAGCCTCCTTTGTGTCTGGATTCAGGGTTCTCAGGATGTCGTCGAGATCCAGGTCCAAGGCGAGGATACCGATTGTGAGGTCGTTCTCATCGAAGATCGGTGCAGTGAGTCGGAGGACTGACTCCTGACTCGATCCCAAGGCGGTGCTGGATTCGACAAAAACCGGGATTTTAGCCATGGCGTTGAGAGGATCGAGGCCTTTCTCGAACAAGTCACTGCTGACCTCTTCTCGATAAGGGGCCTCCGATCCTTGGCTCATGATCATGCGGATGCGGAAATCGAGACCGATAATGGCGGCGGAGGAGAATTCCGGATTTCGTTCGAGGAAACTCTGCATCCGCCTTTGTGCACGATCCACCTTGTCGGGAGATTTCAGGTCCTTGAGATAGTCGCGCAGTTCGCCACGATGAGATAAACGGAGAGCTTGTAGGGCGGCTTGCTGGGTGCGGGCGGAAAGGTGGGCGGATTCAACATTCACGATCTCCTGATGGTAGGCGATGGCCCGATTCAAGATCTCGGTGCGAACGATGGAGCGCGTCTGGATGACGAGGAGGATCGCGGCTAGAGAGAGAACTGAAAAGAACGCCAGTAATAGGCGTAGAACGACCCGGTTTGGTAGTCTCATAGGACGGGTTCCAGTGGAAGGCCCATGGCCTCATCGGCACGGGCTTGGGCGAGCCTCAGCGCTTCTTCATTCGTCATTCGCCCGAGTAGGGCGTCGTGAAAAGTGGTTCCTAAAATGTCTGCGAGCTGTGTCCAATTTTCCAGGCGAGGGCGAGCTTCCTCGGAAGTTCGGTCATTGGCAAAAATTTCCCGGCTCGTGCGGAGATATTCTGAGGACTGAGCAACTCCTGCGGGAGGTTTTCGGTAGAGATTTTCAAGACCGGAATCTGCGAACATCTCGTAGACATCGGAGGAAAGGAGCACTTTAAGAAGTCGAAGCGAACGTTGGCGTTCATCAGGAGTTAAGTTCGCCGGAAGGCCTAGGTTCCATTGGCCCAGAGGGACCTTCTCGGAGAAACCATTCTCTCCCGGAGGAATGGAGTAGCCGACACGTCCTGCGACTTGGGAAGCTGGATCGTGCTCGAGGGTCATCGCCCGGGCTCCCCAACCGTAGGTGAATGCGGATTGTCCGTTTTGAAACCGTTCGATTCGTTGATCCCAAGCCATGGTCAGAACGTCGGGAGGAGACACTGCAAGGAGTTCTTGGAGGAAAACGAGTACTTTTTCCCCAGTTTCAGTGTCTATCTGCGGCTCACCCTCATCATTGACGATAGAGCTGCCAAAAGAAGCGTAGAGGTGGGCTATGGTCTGCCCGAAGGCCTGACCGCGAAGACCATTCCAGCATATGCCAAAACGATTATCCTCCGGAGAGTGGAACAATCGGGCCTGCTCCAGCAATTCTTCAAAGCTCCTCGGGGGAGCCAGTCCTTCGGCCTCTAACCAATCTTTTCGGTAAAACATCAGCTCGAAATGGGGTTGAATCGGGATCCCCAGGAGCTCTCCCTCATAACGGCTACTCTCGATTGTTTGAGGGTAAAAGGTTTTCGGATCGATCCCGATCTCCTCCAAATCTTTTTCAGATATCGGATCGAGGATATGGTTCTGGGCCAGATGCGGAAGCCAGAGAATATCAAAGGATACTAAATTGTAGAACGACTCGGAATCCTGAGCGTTTCGAATGATTGAGCGTCGGGTGTTTGAATAGCGTTCAATCTTCAGGTTAACCGGATCCCCGAAGGAGTCTTCAATCTTCTCCCAGTTTTGCTCTAAAACATAGGCAAATGGGTCGCCGACAAACAGGATTTCAGCGGGACGATCGGGCGGACCTTCGAGAGATTCATCCTGGGTGCAGCCGAGGAAGAAAAGAAGTGGGGTGGAGAGAAAACCGAAAAAGAAAGAGGTCGAGACCCGATTTTGGAGCGGTCGTGAGCTCGGTGAACTCTCCTGGTTCCTCGGCATTACGATCCTGGATCGTCAGCCGCGGAGGAGATTGATGATCGCATTGCGGAATCCTTCCTTTGAGGAGGGCTTTGCCAGTGTTCGGCAGTATCCATGATCATCAGAAGCGAGGTTTTCCTCGGAAGGGGGGACGACGCAGGTCAGGAAAAGAACAGGAGTACGCAGATGCCCGGGGATCTTCCGTATTTCGGAGAAAAGTTCCCAGCCATCCATTTTCGGAAGCATGACATCGAGCACAAATAGGTCGAACTCTTCCTGTTCAATCATCTCCAAAGCTTCTTCGGAAGATTTAGCCCAGAATAGGCTGGCATATGAGCCACGCAAAAATCGCTCGACCAGGTAGTGCTGGTCGGAATTGTCTTCAACGAGAAGGATTCGGAGTCCATCCGTGATATGAGAGAAAGTGAGGTCGAGGGACGGGGCCTCTTTAACCGGGGTCATATTTGAAACGTAGACCCGAATTCGCTCTGTTTCAAGTAAATTAGGGATTTCCCTCGGCTGCGGAATCGGTGGAATCGATGCTATTCAACAGGTCGAAAAACGGACTCCCAGAGCCGATCAGGATACGGCTATTTCCCCCGAGGCCTTTGTCGTAGGCTTGGAGGGTTCGCAGGAAGCGATAGAACCCCGGATCCTGATTGTAAGCTTCCGCGTAGATCCGAATGGCCTTGGCTTCGGCCTGTCCACGAATGACTTGCGCCCTCTGCTCTGCCTCACTGCTGATCCGGGCCAATTCGCGTTCCATCTCCCCGAGGCGTTGCTCGGCGCGCTTTTTTCCGTTCGAACGGAAGCCAGCTGAGATTTTCTGCAATTCAGCGTTCATCTGGGCGTAGACGTTCGACTCGATTTCCTGCGTGTAGTTCAGCTGTTTGATGAGAATGTCCTCGAGCGCGATTCCGAGACCGATTTGAGCGAGTCTTTTGCGAGCTTCCTGGAGGATGCCTTGGAGGACAATCGGGCGTCCGGCAAGATAGGCCCCATCGGTGGACTGGTGCAACTCGGGGAGATCGCTTCCGAGAGTGGCGACCTCTTCTACGGAGATTTCTTCGAGATCGCCCGAATCGAGCTTGATGGAGAGCTCCTCGGTTTTGATGTCGAGGATGCCGTTGCTGCTCCGGATCACCTCGTAGAGATCGTATTTGGCAATTTCATCCTTCACGGCCCCGGCGATGATTCCGTTGAGGCGAGTGTCTGCTTGGTTGATGGAATTGACCGCTTCGAGAAATTGTTTCGCATCGTCGATGCGCCAGCGGGCGGTGACGTCGACGTTTACCGTTTTGCGGTCGCGGGTGATGGTCGTGGTTTGGCGTCCGTCCCAACGCTGGAGACGTGAATCGAAACGGCGCACCTGCTGCCACGGCCTTTTGACGTGAAGGCCAGCTTGGGTAACCGGATCGCCCACGACTTCACCAAATTCGGTGATCACGGCTTGTTCCCATTCACTGATGGTGTAGAGGCTGGTCCAGGCTGCGGCGACCAATACGATGGCGGCGATGAGTCCGAGGATCCAGAGGACGGCGGGATTTCGTTTGCGGGCGGCGGTCATTGTTTCAGTCCTCCTTCATTTAAATTGAGCAGGGGTAGAACCCCTTTCATGTCCTCATCGACAATCCAGACTTCGCCGACCTCGGGCAGTCGTTTTTCCAAAGTTTCGAGGTAGAGGCGCTGGCGGGTCACTTCCGGTGACTCTTCGTAAGCGCGCAGCATTTCGAGAAAGCGGTCCGCGTCCCCCTCGGCCCGGTTGACCCGGCTCTCGAGAAACCCTTCGGATTCGAGGACGATACGCTCGGCCTGCCCTTGCGCCCGTGGGACGTTCTCCTGGTATTCACGGGAGGCTTCTTCATAGAACCGCACGGCATCCTGCTCGGCTTTATTCAAATCGTTGAAAGCGGCTTGGACTTGGGCGGGAGGACTGACGAAGATCAGATTCACCTCGTTGATTCGCAGCCCCATCTTGAACTGGTCGGCTTGAGCTTGAATCAATTTTCTCACCCGCTCCTGAATCTCGGCCCGCCCAATGGTGAGGATGGGAATACTGGCGCGGTCGCCCATGATCTCTCGCATCACTGACTGCGAAATGTCCCGGAGCGTCGCGATGGGGTCTTTGACGTTAAAGAGGAACTGCTCGGGGTTTTCTCGGCTGAACTGTACATCCCAACCGGCGAGGACGATGTTGAGGTCACCCGTCAGCATGGAGGATTCATCGTCGTAGCCCGACTCGGTGATTCGCCCCCCAGGTCCGCTACGATAGCCGAACTCTTGGACATCGACCCGCCGAGTCTTGACCTTGACCATTTTGTCGATCGGGTAAGGCAGGTGGAACTGGAGGCCGGGTCCCACGGTCTTTACCTGCTTGCCGAAACGCAAAAGGACTCCTTCTTCGTCGGCATCGACCTGATGGAAGCTCGTGGCGAGGACCAAGCCGATCAAGAGGACGATGGGGATCCAGATATACTTCCAGAAATTAATTTCGGCTTCACGGCCGTCGGGGAACTCAACTCTCACAATGACCCGAAGGAGAAGGGGGTTCGGACTCCTGTCAACGAATTGCGGGAGAATCGCACAAATGAGCTTGTGCACGGACAGGGAAGGGCGTTCCCGATCGACTTTAGTCGTTTGGGGTTCCTGGGGAGAGCTATCGATTGCCGACGCGGTGCGGTGTCACTGTTGGGTTCGGGCGTTTTCTCGTCGTTGGCAGTGGGGAGAATCGCCCGACTCAAGTCATGCGAGAACGGGAATGCGAGGAAGGTAGCGAGAGTTTCCAAGCTTCGTTCGTTCGCTTCGCAGGACCCGTCTAGCTCTCGATTTAGGGCACAGGCCGGCAGCCTGTGGTACGCTTCTGCGGACTTAGAAGTACCGCGCTTCCTTCATCTTGTTCATGGCTTTCTCGCAGAATGGCTTCAGTTGTCCTGTTAAGTCGCCGCACTTCGGGCTATACCCGAGAACCGACTTTGTGAAGATTCCACTTGGTTTTTGGCAAAAACTTCTGCTATCTCCATGAAATGAAACGTTTCCACCTTTTCCCTTCAGTTTTTCTCCTCGGAATTTTCGCTGCCTCTGCTTCTCTGCAAGCGCAGCAAGCGGTGATCACCCAAAACTACGGTACGCATCGCCTCGGGGTGGGGGCCAATTACTGGGTGTCTCTTTCCGATATTGATGTCGACGATGTCGATGACAACGGGTTCTCCTACCTCATTTCTTACCAATATTGGAAGAATCTGGTCGGATTTGAGGCCGATGTAGAATTTCTGCCTGACCGTTTCGGTGAATCGGCTTGGGCTCCGGAGGCTTATATCCTTTTCGGTGAAGGAATTTATGTAGCCGCTGGGATCGGCTGGATCAATGAAGATGGCGATTGGCAGGATAAGCCTTTCTACGCCCTCCGCATGGGATTTGATTTCGAACTGTTTGCCAGTTTCTACCTCGATCTCTCGGCAAACTATCGCTTCAACGATACGGCCGACCTGAAAAACTCGGACACCAAGGTCGATACAGACACGATCTTTCTGGGTGCCTCTCTACGCTACGCATTCTAAGTTCGGCCGCATTGCGGCGATTCTCTGTTTGAGGTGAAGTTCGTAGCCCTCTGGCCGAACGGATACCGCCTTGACACCCTTTTTTAAGCGATTCATTCTTCGCGGTTTTTCACCATTCCCATGTCATCCGACCAAAAGCACACAATCTCAGTTCTCGTGGAGAACAAATTCGGGGTCCTCGCCCGGGTTGCTGGAATGTTCAGCGGCCGCGGCTTTAATATCGAGACTTTGAATGTCGGTCCGGTGCATTTGGAAGGGCTTTCCCGGATCACCGCAACCATTCTCGGGGACGATCAGGCTCTGGACCAAGCTCTCAAGCAGCTCAACAAGCTGGTCAATGTCGTCGAAGTAGAGCACTTCACCGAAGGCGCTGCCGTCGCCCGCGAACTGATTCTCCTGAAAGTCTCGGCCGATTCCAAGACTCGTCCGGAAATCATGCAAATTTGCGACATTTTCCGTGCCAAGGTGATCGATGTCAGCGCTGAGTCGGTCGTTCTCGAAATCACCGGGAATGACAGTAAAATTAAAGCGTTCCTCGATCTCGTCGATCCATTCGGCGTTCAGAAAATGGCCCGTACCGGAGTCGTCGCCCTCGAGCGTGGCGCCAACTCCTAAACTCCTAGCTCAAACAACTCTCAACCTTTCAAAATAAATACTATGTCAGCTACAGTCTATACCGAGAAGGATGCGGATCGCGAGATCCTGAAAGATAAGACCCTCGCCGTAATTGGTTACGGGTCCCAGGGACACGCACACGCGCAAAACCTGAAAGACAGTGGTTACGAGGTCATCATCGGCCTGTACCCCACCAGTAAGTCGCGCGAAGTCGCAGAAAAGCAAGGCTTCAAGGTATTCGACACCGCAGAAGCGGTTCAAAAGGCTGACGTCATCATGCTCGGTGTTCCGGACATGGTTCAGAAGAAGGTTTTTGAAAACGATGTGGCTCCAAACCTGACCGCTGGCAAGACGATCGTCTTCTCCCACGGTCTGGCGATCCACTACGGCCTGATCGACGTCCAGTCCGACGTTGACGTGATCATGGTTGCTCCAAAGGGTCCAGGTCACATCGTCCGTGCGCAGTTTGTCGAAGGGAAGGGCGTTCCCGCATTGATCGCGGTTCACCAGGACGCTTCCGGCAAGGCCAAGGATGTGGCTCTCGCTTGGGCCGACGGCGTAGGCGGCACTCGTGCCGGCGTCATCCAAACCTCTTTCAAGGAAGAAACCGAAACCGACCTCTTCGGTGAGCAAGCTGTCCTCTGTGGCGGTGCCAGTGCTCTCGTTCAGGCTGGATTCGAAACTTTGGTCGAAGCCGGTTATCAGCCGGAAATGGCTTATTTCGAATGTCTCCACGAGTTGAAGCTCATCGTCGACCTGATGGTTGAGTCCGGTATCGCCGGAATGCGTTTCTCGATCTCGGAAACCGCGAAGTACGGGGACATCACCCGTGGACCTCGTGTCATCACGGAAGAGACCAAGAAGTCGATGGCCAAGATCCTCGAAGAAATTCAAAGCGGACAGTTTACCCGTGAGTGGGTGAAAGAGTACGAAGAAGGCCTCCCGAACTACAACAAGATGCTGGAGGACGGCGAGAAGCACCCGATCGAAACGACCGGTCAGCACCTTCGCAGCTTGATGCCTTGGGTTGCTAAGCGCAACCTCAAGGGTTCACAGGCTAGCTACAACGGGTAACCCCGTTCGGCCTGTAGGGTCGCGGCTTTCTTGGGCATGAGCGCAGAGACGGTCATCTTCGCCAGTCGGCGCAGTCGTCTCGCTCGTGCCCAGGCATTGCTCGCGGAACGTGCCGCGATCGAATACGATCCGTCCTGGGTGACGGGTCTGCTTTGGCTCACTACGACCGGTGATCGCCAAACGACTTGGTCTCTCGAAAAGGAGGGGGGCAAGGGACTGTTCACGAAGGAAATTGAGGATGCAGTCCTCTCCGGAGAGGCGGACCTAGCGGTTCACAGCGCCAAAGACCTCCCGACAGAGATGCCGGAGGGATTAGGGCTTGCGGCCTTTCTTCCGCGGGAAGATCCCCGGGATATTTTGATCCTCCGCGAGGGAGTGACGGAGCCGAATCGGATTGCGACGAGTAGTCCGAGACGAAGGGCTCAATTGCAGCGATTGTTCCCGAAGGCTGAGTTCTCCGAGATTCGGGGGAACGTGGAGACACGTCTCCAAAAGATCAAGGAAGGGGAGGCGGAGGCGACAGTGCTCGCTTCAGCAGGGCTTCACCGTCTGGGCATTCGCCCGCCCGAGGGATTGGTTTTTCGTCGTCTGGAAGTCAGCGAAATGATTCCGGCTGTCGGGCAGGCCGCTATCGCGCTCCAGACGCGCGTCGAAGATCTGGAGAAATTCTCGGTGTTGGGCTGTGAGAAAACCAAAAAAGCAGTGGTTTGTGAGCGAGCCTTTTTGCGAGCGCTCGGCGGAGGATGCCACACTGCATTTGCCGGATACTACGACGGAACCATTTTCCATGCTTTCCACGAGGCTCACGAGCGTCGTGAAATTCAAGTTCCGACGTTGGAGGAAGCCGACCTCCAAGACTTTTTCGCCGAAGAGTTCGTCGATTGGATCGATCAATCCGATTCCTAGGATCGTAAGAGCTCTCAGGATTGGACGGGAGAGGGGCTGCCCGCTGAATTGGTCCTCACGGTGTAACTCCTATCGTTGACCCGTCCAATGGTCAGTGATCGCTGAATCCCGGCGTCCAAGGGTATTCCTATCGGTAAAAATGTCTCAGCAAAAGTAAGCCGTTTAAAGAGAAGGCCGTCAAACTTTGAGGCTCTCTTCGCTTGCCCGATTGCGAAAACTGCTGCTACGATTTTGGTTATTCCCTAAGATTTGCATCCAAAGCGCCCACCCATGAACCGGATCAATTCCCATCATAGCCGTCAGAGGACCTTTCTTCGGATTCTCGGTCCCCTCATTCTTCTTGTCGGTATCGCCTTCACGGTGGTTGGGATGGTGAGCTTCTTTTCAAAAGTGGGTGATATTGGAAGCCACAGCTTGGGTCCCGGGTTTGGGCATAGCGGGGTTGGGGCTCCCGAACGGTTCTGGTGTGTCTTCGTTGGCTTACCGGTTTCCTTTGTGGGCCTGGTTCTCTGCAATTTTGCCTTTATGGGAAAAGTGGCCCGGTACACGTCGGGTGAACTGGCTCCAGTGGGCAAGGATACCTTCAACTACTTAGCTCATGAAACTCAGGAAGGGATGGCGGATATTTCCGAAGCCATTTATACGGGACGGTCGCGCCGGCAGATTGGATCGATCGAAGAACGGATCCGGAAGCTGGAGGCGATGCGGGAATCTGGGTTGATTAACGCGGATGACTTCGAAGAGCAGAAAGATCGAATCCTCTCTGAAATTTAAGGTGGGCACGAATCGCTGACTAAATTCAGTATAACATCTTGTCAAAGACGAGCGCCGAACCGTCCGCCCACCTCGATTTGGACTGGCAAGAGGTTCGGCCGATGGGCTACGTTGTGGGGATGTCATTGGATTTGGCGAATAAACGTATTTGTGTCACCCGCGCCCGCACTCAATCGGGCGGTTTGGCCTCGCTCCTTGAGAGTCGCGGGGCCGAAGTGGTCGAGCTGCCTCTAATTGAGGTGGTCCCGACCAAGAACCGGAAAGTACTCGAAGAGGTTCTGGAACAGCCGGGGGTCTACGATTGGATCATTTTCACCAGCGCAAACGGGGTTCGCCACTTTTTTGCCGATCTGGTCGCCAAGTGTGAGGATCTTCGGGCCATCGGGTTTGCCCGCATTGCCTGTGTGGGCAAAGCCACTGCAGATGCGGTGCGCAAACATCGACTGAGGGTCGATCTCTTGCCGGAGGAATCGAATGCAGAGAGTCTCGCTGTCGCGCTTCTGGAAACGAAAAGTCTCGATAGTGCGCGGGTGCTCATTGTCGCTGGCAACCGCAATCGGGATACCCTCTCCAGAACGCTGGAGGAGGAAGGCCACGCGATCGTAGACATTGCCGAAGTGTATGAAACCAAATTGGCAGATTTGGCGGGAGCCGCCGAAGCCGTGGATTTCCGGACGAACGGCGCGGATGCGATTCTTTTCACCAGTGCGAGCACAGTCGAGGCCTTTGCTGAGCAAGCCTCCACGTTGCAGCTGGAAAAAGGGGCTCGGTTCCCGAAAGCGTTTAGCATCGGTCCTATGACCTCCGAAGCATTGGCGGGAGCTGGGATTCCTCTCCAAGCCGAGGCTCCAGAAGCCAGCTTGGAAGCATTGGTGGATGTCGTTGCGACTCATTTGAATTCGTAGATGGACGTATCGGTAAAGGTTTGCGGGCTCCGTCGGCCAGAGGATGCCCGGGAAGCGATGTCGCTAGGCGCGGACTTCGGAGGAGTGATTGCGCATCCTGCCTCGCCCCGATATGTCGCCCCGGGAACGGAGGAGGCTTTATTGGCTGAAATTCCGAAAGGAAAACGGGTCTGGGTCGCCGTAGAACCGGATCTGGAGGCTATTGAAGCCGCATTTGCCCGAGGTTTTGATTGGGTGCAGATTCACTTTGATCCTTCTGGAGATTTTGATCCCGTTTCTGTCTCCACACGGTTTGGTGCCTCTCGACTGTGGCTGGTGCCCCGACTGGCCAATCTTCTCGACTTCAATGAGGACTGGGTCGGCCTCGCGAAGGTAATTCTGATCGACGGTTTCTCCAAGGATCGAATGGGCGGAACGGGGCACCGGGTCGAAGGCGAATCCTTTGCAAAACTCCAAAACCGTCATCCTGAACAACGGTTCTCGATCGCCGGTGGGATCACCCCTGAGAACGTCGGAGAGGTTCTGAGATCCAGCGAAGCGGCTCAAATCGACGTGAGCAGCGGGGTCGAGTCATCGCCGGGCAACAAGGATGCCTCCCGATTGAGAGCTCTGTTTCAAGCCGTGAGACAAGCGGAAGAATAGCTTCTACCGAAGAAACCAAAGTAGTGAGAGCTTCCAGCTCTCTCAACGCATCCCAAGGGGAAGGGCGGAAGACTATTACCTAAGAAAAATCGCATCTAAGAGATGAGCGGATTTCTCTCCCTAGCGGTCCCGATGCGATTCAGCAGGACATCTCGCTCGAGCCGAGTTCAATGCGAATTCGGTATTGCCTAGTGGGGTTGTTTGACCTCCGATGTGGCGTCGCGTCTCCGCAAGGTATTTAAAACCTGAATCATCTCATTTTCTCCGACAAAGCGGAGGTTGTTGTGCTCGCCTTCGGGGAAAAGAAATAGTTCGGCAGAATCGCCCGCTTCTTCAGCCAGTTTTTGGGAATGAGAGGCGGGAATGGTTCGGTCAAGGGCACCGTGAAAAAGAAAAATCGGACAGGGAACCTCTGCGATGATGGATTCGGTCGGAAAAGGTTCCGCAATCAGCAGGGGAACTGGCAGATTGGCGACGGCGAAAACTGACCGAAACGTCGATTCCAGAACCAGCCCCCGGAACTTTTCCTGGGTCGCGAGAAACGTGGCGGGAGCGCCCCCGAGTGACCGACCCCATACCACGGTATCTTCGGCGGCAACTTGCATCTCATCCCGAGCATATTCCCACACGGCCAGCGTAGCGGTACGCACGCTCTCCCCCGTCGGTGTGCCGGTCGTGAGACCATAGCCGGGATAGTCCAGTGCGATGACGGTATATCCCTGGTCGTTGAACCAAGCAAAACGGTCGGCATTTGTGCCGATATCTTCTCCATTTCCATGGAGATAAAAAAGAACAGAAGCCCCGGATTCTGTGCTTGGTTGGACGATAAAAGCGACCTCATTCCCATCGCCGGATTTTACGGTGATCAATCCTGGAAGGCTTTCGTAACTGCTTCCGCGGTAGGGAAAAAGCTGTCGAGGATAGATCCATCGCACCAAAAAATTCAGGCCGATGTAGGAAACCGCCAGGCCAATCAGAAGAAGCAAAAGTAATGAACGAGACGGCATGTGCAGATCGAGGATTGCAGAGCAAAGCAATACCGTGCAAGGTGGGGAAAATTTAGCAATGCCAAAGAAAGTTTGTTGTATCGGAGCCGGCTACGTTGGGGGACCAACGATGGCGGTTATCGCCCAAAAGAACCCCGACGTTAAGGTAACTGTCGTCGATATTAACGAGGACCGAATCCAAGGCTGGAACTCAGAGGAACTTCCCGTTTTCGAACCGGGCCTCCTTGAGGTGGTCAAGGAAGCCCGCGGGAGGAATCTCTTCTTCACGACGGCGGTGGAGGCTACGATCGCGGAGGCCGACATTATTTTCGTCTCGGTGAACACTCCGACGAAGGAATTCGGAGTCGGTAAGGGGAGTGCCGCCAACCTCATGTACGTCGAGAAGTGCGCTCGCACCATCGCTCGAGTCGCCCAATCCAACAAGATCATCGTGGAGAAATCGACTGTCCCCGTCCGGACGGCCGAATTCTTGAAACAAATCCTCCATGCCGAGGGTTCCAAGCATCAGTTCGAGATCGTTTCAAATCCCGAGTTTCTCGCGGAAGGAACTGCGATCGTCGACCTGAATAATCCAGACCGCGTGCTGATTGGTGGCGATCAAACCTCCGAAGGGAAGGCGGCCGTCGCTTCCGTTTCCTCGCTTTACGAAGCTTGGGTTCCCAAAGACCGAATTTTGACGACAAACCTTTGGTCATCCGAACTGTCCAAGCTCACGGCCAATGCCTTTTTGGCCCAGCGTATTTCCAGCATCAACTCGATTTCAGCCCTCTGCGAACGCACGGATGCCGATGTCGAAGAAGTTGGCCGGGCGATCGGCATGGACTCGCGGATCGGTTCGAAATTCTTGCGCAGTTCAGTCGGCTTTGGGGGGTCCTGCTTCCAGAAGGATATTCTGAATTTGGTCTATCTTTGCGATTTCTTCGGGCTTCCTGAGGTGGCCGATTATTGGAGAAAGGTGGTTGAGATGAACAACTACCAAAAGAGGCGTTTCGTCCGGCGGATCATGAGTGCTATGTTCAACACGGTCAGCGGACGGAATCTGGCCATCTTCGGTTTTGCTTTCAAGAAGGACACCAACGATACCCGGGAATCCCCCGCGATCTCCGTTTGCCGCGATCTGCTCGATGAGCAGGCCGTTCTCCGGATTTATGACCCTCGGGTGAAAAAAGCACAGATTTACCGGGATCTCGGTTTGGATCCATCAATAGAAGATCCGCGAGTCCAGATCATGAGTGATCCGTACCAAGCTGTCCAAGCCTGCGATGCGATTGCTGTGCTTACGGAGTGGGATGAGTTTGCCGAGCTGGATTATGAGCGGATCTTCGATGCGATGCGGAAGCCCGCTCACATCTTCGATGGACGCAATCTCCTCAAACCGAAAAAACTGAAGAAGATTGGATTCAGTCTCCACAGTATCGGTAAGGGTGATTCTGCGACTTCCCTGAGGTAGGCATCTCTAGAGCCGGATTCTTGAAGATATGCTGGATTCTTTAATTTCTGTTCTGCAGGAGTTTCGTTCGTCGATGCCTCTTGTCGAAACGACGGGTGCGGCATTGGGAGAGTGCCTCCAGAACGGAGGAAAGGTTCTCGCTTGTGGGAATGGTGGTAGCGCCTCCGATTCAATGCACCTTTGTGAGGAGTTGACCGGACGCTATCGAAACAACCGCCAAGCACTTCCCGCGATTAGCCTGAATGCAGACGGCACGGCGTTGACCTGCATTGCGAACGATTTTGGATTCGAAGAGGTCTTTTCCCGTCAGGTTGAGGCTCTTGGCACCGAAAAAGATGTTCTCGTGGTCTTTTCCACGAGCGGTTGCTCGGCCAATGTAATTCGAGCCCTGGAGACCGCGAAGGAGCACCATATGCTGAGCATCGTGCTGTCGGGCAAGGGCGGGGGACCCGCGGTTGAACTCGCTGATCACGCCATCGTCATACCGTCGCGGGAAAGTGCCCGGATTCAGGAAGTCCACACCTTCATCCTGCACACTTGGCTGGAGATCATTGAGGAACAACTCTTCGGAATCGATCGCTCGCATTGATCCAGAGGATCAGTTCCTCATTTCGCTTCGAGAGAACTGCACTTTTGTGAATTCTCTGAAGTATGCCTGCATGATTTATTCTTTTTTAATTGGCGGTTCCGATTGAATGGGTGATTCTCCTATTCAACGCTTTCTCTATTTTCTATTTTCAGCTTCCTTCCTATGTCGATCGGCGAAATCATTTCCATCGCTCTGCTTTGTATCAAATTAGCGCCCGCTTTTCTTCTATTAGTGCTTGGGCTACGCTACTTGTTTTACAATCCCGACGGATGGAATCTGGACCGGATGTATGAAAAGTATTTTCATGGCCGACGGAAGAAGAAGTATCGGCGTTTTACTCAAAATATTGGATTCGTCCTGCTGATTATTGGCTTAATTTACACTTGGTTTGTGGTTTGGCCGATTTTCGAGGAATTTTTTATTGAGAATCCGAAATAGGAGTTGAGAGGACCGTCCCGATTGCGGGACAATTGAAACCCTATGGTTCAATCGAAGACGTCGATTCGGGTCCGCTACGCGGAAACCGATATGATGGGGATCGTCTATCACAGTCGGTACCTCCCTTGGCTGGAATGTTCCCGGATTCAACTTCTGGACGATCTTGGATGCCCGTATGTAGAAATGGAAAAAATGGGCGTCCGGCTCCCGGTCGTTGAGGTAAATTGTCGGTATCGGTATCCCGCTCGTTTCGATGATCGGGTCACAGTCACCGCGGAAATTAGGGAAATGCCCCGCGCACGGATCAAGATCTACTATCAAGTTCAGCGTGATGACGGACAGCTTCTTTGCGAGGCCTCGACGCTGCACGGATTTATGGATCTGGAAAATCGCCCTTGCCGCCCTCCGGAAAAGTTGAGGAAGGCCTTCCAAGCGAGTTTTCCCTCGAGCTAGGTTTGTCTTTCTCCCTGTGACCTCCTACAGGGGCGAGCTAGTAACTTCGGAGTAGGAGGCCAGCCATCAAACCAAGTCTCGCCGCGGTAATTCGATCCCTAGGACCCTTCCGAGGCTAGGGACTTCCTAGGGATCTCGGTCTGAATTTTCTCTCCCCAGATTAAGCGCTCCGAGCCAGTTCTTTGCGTCGAGCGCTGAACTTGGCGGATTGCTCATCGGCGTGGTAAGAGGACCTTACCAGAGGTCCGGATTCGACAAAATCAAACCCGATTTCGAGTCCATACTCCTTCCACTCGTCAAACTCTTCGGGAGTGACCCAACGGTCAATCGGAGCGTGTTTGGGAGTCGGGGACAGGTATTGTCCAATCGTCAGAATTTTGACTCCGGCATCAAGGATGTCCTGCATGACTTCCTTGATCTCTTCCTTTTCCTCACCGATTCCCAGCATCAAACCCGACTTGGTAACGAACCCGCGGGAGCCTGCGTGACGAAGGCACCAGAGGGAACGGTCGTAGCGAGCCGTTCTACGGATCGGGCGCTGAAGGCGCTTCACCGTTTCCAAATTGTGGTTAAAAATGTCGGGCTCGGCATCGAGAACAATGTCCAAGTGCTCCTGGCGGCCCCGGAAATCTGCTGTCAGGATTTCGACCGCAGTATTGGGGTTCTTGTTGCGGATGGCGCGAACGGTTGCAGCCCATACCGAAGCCCCGCCATCTTTCAAATCGTCGCGGGCTACCGAGGTGATGACGCAGTGTTTCAGATTCATGCGTCGGACCGATTCGGCAACGCGGGCTGGCTCACCAATGTCCAGTTCAGTAGGACGACCCGTCTGGATGGCGCAGAACGAACAAGCACGGGTGCAAATGTTCCCAAGGATCATCAACGTCGCAGTTCCGCGGGACCAGCACTCTCCCATATTGGGGCACTGGGCACTGCTGCAGACCGTGTGGAGATTGTTCTTTTCGACGTTTTCTTGAACTTCATCAAACCACGGGCCTGATGGAAGTTTTCCTTTCAACCACTCTGGACGTTTATCAGTGAGCATTGTGGACGTTATAGGGGAGAGTCTCTGAACCTCAAACACATTCCCTTGGTTTTCACGCTCCAAGGACAGAAAATGGCCGATTTTTCAAGTTGAGGGTGGCGAGATTCCTCAGGAAAGGAAAAGTCCGACCGTCAACAAGACGCCGTACAGAATCAATCCGGAGGCCGATTTTTGAAGGAGTCCGCCGAATCCATCCCGCCGCAATGCTCTGGGCATCTTGCGCCAGACGATGAAGATGGGGATCATTCCAGGCAGGGCGATCAAGGTTGTCCAGCGCTCCTGGATCAGGCCAAAGCCAAAACAAAGGAAGATCGAGACGCAAATGCTGGTGAGCACCAGAGCTTCTCCGAACGCTGGTCCCAGACGGACGATTAACGTTCGCTTTCCGGCGACGAGGTCTGATTCGCGATCGCGGTAGTTGTTGATAACGAGAAGATTGTTGGCGAGAAGCCCGATCGCCAATCCGGCGGGCCAAACCGAGCAGGGAAAACTGCCGACCTGGACGTAGGCAGTAAAGCCCACAGCGACAAAACCGAAAAAGGCGATCACGAATACATCCCCGAGTCCCCGGTAGCCCAGTGCAATCGGTTGAGCGGTGTAGGCCACCGCGGATAAAACACTGCCGAGCCCCACCGCAAGAAGCCACCAACCGCCCCAGTAAATCAGGGAAAGGCCGACGAGGAAACCGATCCCCAGTGTAAGAAAGGCCGCCGTTCTCATCTGCTGCGGGGCGATCAATCCACTGGCGACGGCTCGAGTGGGGCCGATTCTCTCTTCCGTGTCCGCTCCCTGCTTCCAGTCGTAGTAATCGTTGGCGAAGTTGGTCCCCACTTGAATAATGATCGCGAATAGTCCGCAAATCATCGCGGGAAGCCAGTGAAAGGCATCTACGGACGCGGCTACGCCCGAACCCACCAAGACCGGAATGACTGCGGCCGGAAGGGTTCGGGGACGGGATGCCAATATCCAAGGTTGCAGCTTCATAGGCTTCATAGAATAGATAAGGCAGCCTCCACCTTAGACATCAAGAACGGACACAGGCTGAACGGGGTAAATGGCAATTCACCCGCAATGTGGTGGAAGATTATTCGGAAGTCTCAGTGCTCAACAGAAAATCGGCGATGTAATGGAGCACCTTATTTTTGCCATCTTCGGATTCGATTTCTCCGAAAAATGGGAATCGTCGTTCCTGTGGCTTGCCGAATGCATGAACATCGATGAAGGCATAGGGAACGCGGGAAATCTCGGCGATTTTTAGTTCAAAAGCCAGTTTTTCATCGTCGCCATCCCGGAGAAAAGTGAACGAAGAAAAGGTCCACAGATCGTTTTCACAGGCCCCGTACTGGAACTTTACGTCGGCTCCCTTGAGTTCGGATTTTAACCAGGAAGAAGCATCGGATACGATTTGGCAGGAGTCCGAAGCCGAGTTGCGCTTCGTTTCCAGAATCATAAACAGATCGGAGGTGGGGTTAGGATTACCGCTTTTCATTTCATGTAAACATAGGTGAAGATCTACTTATGTCCAGCAAGATTCTGACTGATCGTCATCGAATTTTTGATTGGCCAGTCGTTTGAGTGCGGAATGCGGCAAGCAGGGTAGGCGATAATACGCTGTCTCAGCTCAGGAGACTAATCAGAGACTCAAGCACTCCCATTAAACTCTCCCCAGCGACGAGCCCGGCAGCGACGACGATCACGTATTTCTTCTTCCAGCTAGGAGCAAAACTCCCGATTAGGAGGGAGATGAGAGCTCCGAGAAAGAGAGAAATGCTGATGGAGGCCGGGATGACGAAGGCGAGGCCGATACTCGCACCGCTTGGGACCCAATGCCGTTTATCTTCGCGAACCCATTTTTCCAAACAAGCGAGGGCAATGCCCACGAGACCGGCAATGATCATTGCCGTTACACACCCGGTGGGAATGGTGTCGAAACCGTCCGCGAGCACCTCTGCCACGGCTTTCCAAGTGGCGACTGCGGGCGCGGGCCACTCTTCGGTGAGTAGCATCTCCTTGGGATCCGGGATGAGGATGAGATAGGCTGCTGTCCCGGCAAGGGCACCAGAAAGTATCCCGAAGACCTGGGCGATCGCCTGAAGTTTTAGGCGAGCTCCAACAAGCATCCCGGTTTTAAGGTCGTGGAGCAGGTCCGAACACTGCCCAGCGGCCCCGCCAGTCACATTAGCCGCCATTAAATTGACGGTTGTGTTGGTCGGAGCGAGGGCGCCGAAGGTGAGCTGAGTAATCTTGCCGAGCGCGCCAATGGGAGGGATCCCCGTCTCTCCGGAAACGCGGGCGGCGACAATCGCGAGGACGAAGGTCAATAGGACCGCGAGAATCCCGAGCCAGATCGGGATCGCAAAAATGGTATTCTGAGCAATTGTGGATGCGGTGAGAGCAATTCCCAATCCGATCCAGAACCAAGACCAAGGAATGTAAAGCCGCCCACCGGGTTGCTCTTCTGGATCCAGATTTCGAGCCTTTCGTCCTTCCGCAGACGCTTTCCCTTGTTCCCACCAGCCGCCGACGATTCGCCGAAGCGAGAATGCGAAAGAGGTCAGAGAAGAGAGGAGCATGAGACTGACACCGGGCCAGAGTAGCCACTCCAGAAGCTCACCGTACCAAAGAACTGTCGGGTCAGAAGTTCCCGGTGCGATCCACCCCTGATTGACAGCCCAAGGCCCAAGGATCAACCAGGCGAGAATCCCCCCCCCGAGGAGCGACGCTCCTACCCGCATTCCAACAATGGCTCCGAAGCCGACCATAAGCAGAGATGGATCGAGCTGAAAACCCAAGTTGCGGAGTGACATGAGGGAAACGCCTTTGGCCGCAACTGAGGAAGAGGTCGCGACCCCCCAGGAAAGCGGAAGGCTCAGGGAAGGGATCTTCACAAAGAAGGTTCCGAAGGCTTTAACGAGTGCAGAGACACCCGCTGCCGTTCCAAGAAGGAAGATTCGGTAAACAGCGTCCCGCCCGTGCCCATACATCTCCCGAATCGTTTCGGCGGTGGCGACCCCATTGGGGAATGGAAGCTTTTCCTCGACCAGCATCTGGCGCCGCAGTCCGAGGGCGATGATGATTCCGGTAAAGCTGACGGTGAAGACCCAGATGGCGAGAATCCAATAGGTGAACTCTTTTCCGGTCAGGATGGTGAGAGCGGGGATGGGGGCTACGAGACCGGCCGAAATGATGGAGGCGGCGGAGGATGCGGTCGTTTGGTTGATGTTGTTCTCCAACAGATCCCAGCGGCGACCGATGCCCATCCTGTGGAGACCATTCCAAAGACCATAGCTGAGGAGAGCCGCCGCAATTGACATGTTGAAAGACCACCCAATCTTGAGCCCGCTGTAGATGTTGCACGGGGTCAGAATTGCACCAATGACAAACCCCGTGATAATGGCACGGAATGTTAACTGGGGAGGCGAAGGCTCAGAAGACACAGCAAGAGACTTGAAGCCTCGGACGCCAGGGGCAAGGGAGTTTTCCCTGTGGAGAGGCTAAGGAGAAATTACAGCCGTATCGTTGAAGCGACAACCATGATGCGTCGATGCGGGGATCATCGCCGACCTCGTCTCGTTCGCGAGCTCAGTGGCTGGGAATCATTTCCGAACCCTCATCTCCACAACCGTGGTTTGAGGTTTCGAGTTCGAGGGTGGAGTGCTCGATCGAAAAATCATCTGCGAGGACCTTCTTGATGGAGGAGCGGATTTGATGGCGTTCCTCGGCCGTCGTCTCCTCGGGAATGGTGATATGCGCCTCGAGAGCACGATGAGTCTCATCAAGCTCCCATGCGTGCAGATGGTGGAGGCCTTCGACGCCTTTTACGGCACAGACGGCTGTTGTCAGTTGATTGAGGTCGAGATCATCCGGAGTTCCCTCCATGAGAATCTTGGCCGTCTGCTTCAGCAAGCCGAACGACATGTAGAGAATGTACCCGGCGATGATGAGGGTGAGGCAGGGGTCGACCCATTCCCAGCCGAGCCAGAAAATCGCGGCACCGCCCAAGAGAACCGCGACCGAAGCGGCGGCGTCGGTCAGGTTGTGGAGGAAGGCTGCCTTGAGATTCAGGCTACCCTTGGAAAGGGCCCAGAGAAGCCATGCGGTTCCGACGTCGACCACGATCGCCACGGAAGAGGCGATCATGACCCAGCCTCCCTTAATCGGTTCGGGATCGAAGAATTTCTCGATAGCCTCGCTGACCAGATAAATACCGACGACGATAAGGGCCGTGAGTTGGATGACTGCACCGATCAACTCCGCCCGGCGGTAACCGAACGTATACCGTTCGTCCGCTCCTTTGCGACCGATCTTGCGCGCGACGTAGGCCACGATGAGGGCGGCCGCATCATTTGTGTTGTGGAGAGCGTCCGCCATCAAGGCGACGCTGCCTGCGAACAATCCGGCGAGAAATTCGAAAACCGAAAGGCCTAAGTTCAGGACGATCGCCCAGAACAGAGTCCGGTCATTTACCTCCGAAGTGCCGTGGTCGTGATGATGATGGTGGCCTCGATGGGAGTGTCCGTGGCCATGCTGGTGACCTTCTTCCCCGTGATGGTGCTCGTGGCCGGCTCCCATAGGATTCCTTAAATGACGTGGCTTGGAACGTGTTGGTGTACTGGGATCAGGAAACGGCCCAACTGGGAAGGAGGTGCTTCCTGCAGTGTTTCCAGGGGAACCGCCCGCTTTATGTCGATGTCGTTAATGGCGGTCCTTCGCAAGCTCGTGAGGTAGGCTCCGCAACCTAGCTTTTGGCCGAGGTCGTGGGCAACCGTTCGTACGTAGGTACCCTTGCTGACAGCGATCCGGAATTTGACGTCCGGAACATTCATGTCGAGCAGGTCGAAAGATTTGATGTGCACGAACCGGGGCTCGCGCTCTACCTCTTGCCCCTTGCGGGCCAATTTGTAGAGGGGGACGCCCTTGATCTTCTTCGCGGAGAACATGGGAGGCGTCTGGTATTGGTCTCCAAGAAAGCCGTCAAAGAGCTCCTTCATCTGCTCTTCGGAAACGGGCGGCACCTCTTTTTCTTCGACGACTTCACCGTCGGCATCTTGAGAGTCGGTGACTTTCCCGAGGCGAAATTCACCTTCGTAAGTCTTGGGCTGACTCATCAGGAAATTGGAAGCTTTGGTCGCTCTTCCGACTAAAATGATGAGGAGGCCGGTCGCCATCGGGTCAAGAGTGCCGGCGTGACCGACTTTCTTAATGTGGTAAATTCTACGGACTCGAGCGACGACATCGTGGGAGGTCATCCCGGATGGTTTGTCGACGAAAAGGAGTCCCTCTAATCGGTTGGAATCAGCTGGCATGGAAATGGAAAAGCTTGGGTCAACCTGCGACTTGCGAGTTTTGCAGGTGGTCTTCGAGGATGCGAACCAGTTTGGGGTAAAATTCCTCAATAGTCGATTCGACTCGGAATCCAGCCGCGCAGGCATGACCGCCGCCGTCGAATTGCTTGGCGATGGTATCGACCCGGAAAATGGGATCCTTGCAACGAAGGCTTCCCTTGATCTTGCCTTTGTTTTCTTCGAGGAAAACCCCAACGCGTACCCCCTCGATGGCCCGGGCGTAGTCGACGAACCCCTCGGAGTCCTCGTTGCTGGTTCCCGTGCGCTCGTACTCCCCGTCGAGGATGCAGCCAGTGCAGACCTTACCGTCGAGGGAAAGTTTCAGGGTAGAGAGGAAAGATTGGAGGAGTTGCATCCGCCCCATGGTTTCCTGCTCGTAGAGGAACGTCGCAACTTTTGCCGGATTTGCGCCAAACTCGCAGAGGTTGCAGCAAATTTCGAAAGTCCGGGTGCTGGTGGAGGGGAACCGGAACTGCCCGGTGTCCGTCGCGATGCCGACGTAGAGAGCGTTGGCCGTTACCTCATCGGGATGGTGGCCCAAGGAAAGAAACAACTCCGAGAGGATTTCTGCAGTGGCACAGGAGTGCGCCATGATCAGATTGTGCTCCGCATATCCGGGATTGGAGATGTGGTGGTCCACATTGAAGAGAGTCGTCGGAAGCTTCTCGCGAAGGGCTTTCCCGACCCGGATCTCATCGGCACAATCGACGGCGACCATTTCCCAACCTGCGGGATCAAAATCCTTCACATCGATGTAGGGCGTATCGCCGACAAAGCTTTCCAGATTTCGGGGAATCGGGTCTGTCTTGATGGCGGCCGCTTCAATCCCCTTTGCAAGAAGGAAACGACAGAAGGCGACTTGGGAGCCAATGCAATCACCATCCGGGCGGAGGTGGCCGCAGACCGCCAGCTTCTTGCCCTTCCAGGAATCAACCAACTTTTGGAAGTTCTCGCGTTTCAGAAGGGGGCTGAGTGGAAGTTCGGTCATGGTTTTTCGTCTAGGTCGTCCAGTTTTTCGATGAGGCCAAATCCACGCTTGAGCGAGTCGTCCCGCACGAAGGTGAAAAACGGAAGGTATTTCAAAACGACCCGTTTGCCGACCTTGAAACGAATCTCCGAGGCTTTTACACGGAAGAATCGCTGAGCTTCCTTCTCGCGTTGTTCGCCACCGAGCACTGAGTAATAGACCTGCGCCTGCCTCAGGTCGGGCGAGACATCCACCTCACTAATCGTGGTATACACCCCCTCGGACTGATAGTCCGTGTGGAGGAGCGTACTGATTTCGCGACGGAGGAGCTCGTCGACTCTAACTTTGCGTTTCGGCACCGTTTATAGGATCCTGCACGTATTGAGCCAACTCTTAGAGAGTGGGGCGGATTTTCTCCACCTCGTAGCACTCAATGAGATCGCCTTCTTCGTAGCCGTTGAAACCTGCAATGGCGATACCGCACTCGAAACCAGCCCGAACCTCGGTGGCGTCGTCCTTGAATCGCTTCAAGGTGCCGACCTTGCCCTCGTGCACCAGTTCGCCCTTGCGGAGGAGACGGGTCGTCGCGTTGCGCTGGATCTTGCCTTCGGTAACCATACACCCGGCCACGAAACTCTTCCCGAGCGGGAAGACCACGCGTACCTCGGCCACACCGAGCTTCTTCTCGCGAAGTTCCGGCTCGAGCAGCTCGGCCATCGACTCACGGATGATGTCGATCAACTGGTAGATGATGTTGTCCTGGAGGATGCGGACGTCGAGGTGCTTGGCATGACCCTGAACTCCGTTTTCCATCCGGACGTTGAAACCGACGATGGTCGCGTCAGAGGCACCGGCAAGTTCGACATCCTTCTTGGTGATCATCCCGACTCCCTTACCGACTACCTTGAGCTCCACCTGATCGGAGGGAAGCTCTTGCAGCATGCCCGTGAGGGCTTCGAGGGAGCCATGAACGTCCGCCTTGAGGATGACGTTGAAGTTGGTCTTCCGGGTGCTCTCGATGGCCGAGAAGAGGTCGTCCAGATTCGAGCCCGCTGACTTGGCGGCGAGCCGATCTTCTTCTTCCTTCTTCTTGCGACTTTCGAGTGTCTCTTCGGCAACGCGTTTGGCTTCCCGCTCGTTCTTGACCGTTTCATAGGTCGAGCCCGATTCGGGAGCGTCGCTCCAGCCAATGACCTTCACCGGAGTGGAGGGGCCTGCTTCCTTGACGGCTTTGCCAAGGTCGTCATGCATCGCCTTTACCTTGCAGGAGGCGGTTCCGCAGACGAGAGCGTCACCGACCTTGAGCTTACCCTTTTTGACGAGGATCGTAGCCGTTGGGCCGCGTCCTTGTTCGATCTGGGACTCAATGATCACGCCAGAGCTCTTCCCCTTGGGAACGGCCTTCAATTCCATGATCTCGGACTGAAGACGAATCATTTCCAGGAGCTGGTCAATGCCTTCACCCTTCAGAGCCGATACGGGAACCGTAATCACTTCGCCACCCCAATCTTCGGGGGCGATTCCACGCTCTTGCATCTGCGTTTTCACGCGGTCGATGTTGGCTCCTTTTGCGTCAATCTTATTGATTGCGACGATCAGGGAGACGCCCGCTTTCTTGGCGAACTTCAGCGCTTCATCGGTTTGAGGCTTGAAGCCGTCATCCGCGGCAACGACGAGAACCGCAATATCCGTAGTCGATGCACCGCGTTCCCGCATCCGTGAAAAGGCTGCGTGACCGGGAGTATCAAGGAAGGAGAGAGGCTCGCCACTGGCTTCGACTTGGTAGGCGCCGATGTGCTGGGTGATTCCACCAAACTCATCATCGACGACCTTAGCCTTGCGGATGGTGTCGAGCAGGGTGGTTTTCCCGTGGTCGACGTGACCGAGAATACAAACAACCGGAGGACGCGGCTCGAGAAGAGCGGATTCGTCTTCCTGTTCCTTCTTCTTCTTCGAGTCGCCCGAGTCGGCTGAACCGCCACGGTGGCGGATCTCCAGTTCAAATCCATGGGCTTCGGCAACCTTGGCCGCGATATCTTCCTCGATGGTTTGATTCATCGAGGCGAAGATTCCGCGCTCCATCAGATCTGAGAGGAGCTGGAACGGCTTCAGTTCGAGCAGATTTGCGAAATCCCGGACAATGATCGGGGGCTTCGCATGAATCTTCTTTCTCTCAACAGGTTGCGGAGCTTGTGCTTCTTCTCCGGATTCACCCTCGGCTGCGTTTGCACGATCCTCGGCTCCAGAAGACGGAGCGGGAGGACGCGGTGCGCCCTTTCCAGGAGGAGGTGACGGAGGACGCGGCGCCGAAGGCGGGCGGTTAGAAGGGGGAGGCGTCGGTGCTTTCGGTGGCGTCGGAGCCGAGGAAGAAGCCGTGGCTGCCGGTGCGGCGGGAGCCGAAGGAGGCTTCGGAGCCGATACCGGAGGCGTAGGTGCACTCGATGCCGCAGGCCGTTTCACCGGAGGAGTTGGAGCCTTCACGGGAGGAGGCGGAGCCGGTGCTCTCGGAGTCTTGGGCTGCGCCTTTGGCGTGGAGGCCGGCATTTCCGGTGGCTTGGGGGCCGACTTCGGGGCCACTTTGGGCTCCGCGGCTGGAGATGGAGTGGGAGGAGGCGTCGGGGCGGCCGCAGCTTTGGCGGCCTCCTTCGCAGCTTCCTTCTCACGTTTGACCTCTTCGGCTGTGCGAACGATGGGACCAGTGGGGCGCTTGAAGGTCGATTTTTCCTCTTCCTCCTTTTTCTCCTCTGAAGCGGTTTCTTTCACTTCTTCGGCGGCACTCTCTTCTGATTCCGGTTTCGAGTATTCCTCGATCAGGGAATCAGCACTGATATTGTCGATGGTGCTCGACACACTCTTTACGGCAAAACCTCGCTCCTGCAGCAGCTTCAACAGGTCCTTGTTTTCCATTCCGATCTGTTTGGCGATCTGGTGGATTCTGACACTCATTCTGTAATTCGAAGCTCCTTACTCTTCTGACTAAACGGTTTACGAGACGGATTATTCCGTTTCAATGCGGGAGATAATTGTTTGGGACTCTTCTTCGCTGAATCCCATATCCATAAGATCCTCGATCCGGGCTCCTTCAAAGGCGGCCGGAGTGGTGAAGCCCATTTCGACCAAGCGCATGGCGGTCTGGGGTTTGACACCAATCGATTCCACGAGGTTCTTCGCGGCGGTTTGTTTTTGCTGATCAATTGTAACATTGGCACTCTCTTCACGACGAATGTCGAGTTTCCAACCCAGCAATTGGGAGGTGAGCTTGGCGTTCATGCCGCCTTTACCAATGGTGACCGAAAGGTCGTCTTCGGCGATTTCGAAGCCGATCCGGTGATTCTTCTCGTCGATCTCAATGTTGCGTGGGACCGCGGGACTCAGGGCTTCGACGAGCTGATCCTTGATGTCCGGATAGTAGCGAATGATATCGATCTTTTCGCCGCCGAGTTCACGGACGATGCTCTTGACGCGGGATCCGCGAGCGCCGACACAGGCGCCAACTGGATCGACCTTCGGGTCGGTGGTGTTGACGCAGATCTTCGTGCGGTATCCTGGCTCGCGGGACATCCGCTCGATGACGACTGTTCCGTCTGAGATCTCGGTTACTTCCAGGTCGAGGAGTCGGCGCACAAAGCTCAGGCTCGAACGGCTCAAGACGAGGCTCGGGCCCCGGTTGCCGGTTTCGATCTTCAGGAGCAAGGCGCGGATGCGGTCGCCCGGGTTGAAATTCTCGCGGGGAATGCGCTCGCGGCGGGGGAGGAGGGCTTCGGTCTTGCCGAGGTCGACAATCAAATCACTCCGGTCCCGACGGTGGATCACTCCACTGACGATGTCTCCAATCTGGTCTTTAAAGTCGTCGAAAACGCGTTCGCGTTCAAACTCACGAATCTTCTGCAAGATCGCTTGCTTTGCGGTCTGCGCGGCGATTCGTCCCAAATAGGAAGGGTCGATGGGCTTCTCCAGAATCTCTCCCAGCTGGATGTCGGGGTTGATCTTGCGAGCGTTCTCGATGTGGATTTCCTTCTCTGGGTCGCCGACCGAGTCCGTCACCATGAGAAGCGACCACGCTTTCATGTTCCCCGAGCGAGGATCAATCTCGATTCGGAGTTCCTGTCCGGCGTGTACGCCTTTTTGTGCCGCGTTGTGAATGGAATTGGTAATCGCGGAAATCATGTCGGCACGACCGATTCCCTTTTCCTTTTCCATGTATTCTAATACGGAAAGAAGTTCGCTGCTCATGTCTGGAGAATAAAAAAAGCGGGCCGAAACCCACTTTTTCCTAGTTGGTGTAAAGTGAAAAAGGAAGAGATTGATCAGCTCCCCCGCGGGAGTCAAGTCTGCTACTGGAACTCTTCCCGAACCGGGTGAAACTAGAAGTGCGGGGACTTCGCCTGGCGATTGCTGCCAAATTGTGAAAAAACCACGGAAAGGTTCAGGGGAGCGCGGTGCTTCCGTCCGCGTTTTCGGAGCGTTCTTTCGCGCACGCACGCAGGCTTACAGATTCGCCCTAGAAGTAGCCGCTCAGCTTTAGCTGCGCGGTCCTGCGATCACGGAAGGTCTTCCCCAGTAGGATCCGTCCGAGAAATCGCAATGGGGGCAGCTGAAGTTGAACCCCTACGGGAGCAGACGCTCAGCATTAGCTGCGCGGTCCTGCGGTAACGGAAGGTCTTCCCCAGTAGGATCCGTCTGAGAAATACGCAATGGGGGCAGCTGAAGCTGCACCCCTACGGGAGCAGACGCTCAGCATTAGCTGCGCGGTCCTGCGATCACGGAAGGTCTTCCCCGGTAGGATCTGTCTGAGAAATACGCAATGGGGGCAGCTGAAGCTGCACCCCTACGGGAGTAGCCGCTCAGCTTTAGCTGCGCGGTCCTGCGATCACGGAAGGTCTTCCCCGGTAGGATCTGTCTGAGAAATACGCAATGGGGGCAGCTGAAGCTGCGCCCCTACGGGAATGGCCGCTCAGCCTGCGGATAAAATGAGGGGGAATGAGCTGGTTTCGCTTTTTCGTTTCGTCGGAGCGAATTCTTTCCCATGGTGTCGGAATGACATGGGACAAAGCCGAACTGGAGAATGAAATTCTCCTCGCCCGACAGCGCGTCTACCGCGCCGGAACTCCAACCCCTCTCGAGACGTTGGAACTGGATGGTTTGGGCGAAATTTATGTGAAGCGGGAAGATATTTCGCCGATCAAGGCTTACAAGTGGCGGGGATCCTTCAATCGCATGGCCCTGATCGAGGGAGAGGATCGCAAACTTCCCGTGATTGCCGCTTCGGCGGGGAATCACGCCCAGGGTGTAGCTCTCGCCGCGAAGATTCTGGGCTTGAAGGCGCGGATCTACATGCCGACCACCACCCCCGCAGTCAAGAGGTCGGCGGTCCTCGAAAAAGGAGGAGACAGTGTCGAGATCGTCCTCATCGGCGACGGCTACGACGACGCTCTGGCCGCAGCGAAAGAGTCGGCCAAGAAAGGTGGGGTTTTCGTTCATGCTTATGACGACCTTCACGTGATCGCCGGCCAAGCGACCATCGCGGACGAGGTTGTTCTCTCTGGGAAGGGGCCCTTCGATGTCGCCTACCTTCAGATTGGCGGTGGAGGGATGGCAGCGGGCGTCGCGACTTGGATGAGAAAGTTCTATCCAGGGATCCGGATCATCGGCGTGGAAGGCGAGGGCCAGGCCTCGATGGCGGCCGCCGTGAACGCGGGAAAACCGGTGCGGCTGGATGAATTGGATATTTTCTGTGACGGAACCGCCGTTCGGCAGGCTGGCGAATTGACCCACCAGATTTGCTCCGAGGTTATCGATGAATTTGTCACCGTGTCCAATGAAGAGGTGAGTGACGCCATTCGCCTCTATTGGGAAAGTCTTCGCTGCCTACAGGAGCCGTCGGGAGCGATGGGACTCGCAGGTCTTCGCAAGCACGGGGCCCAGCATGGGTTCTCGCGAGCCCTGGTTGTGGCCTGCGGAGCGAACATTGACTTTGGCCAGCTTTCCCGGATTGCCGATTTGGCAGGGATCGGAGGCCGCCGGAGAAGGCACGTGAGAATCAACATCCCCGAAAAGAGCGGAACGATGCTCGGTCTTTTTCGGGATGCCTTTGAGGACTTGAGTGTGATCGACTTTCAATATGGAAAGACGGATCCGGAACAGGCCTGGCCCGTTTTCGGCTTCGGACTCACGGACCAGGAATTGGAGGCGCTTCTCTCCCGTCTGAAAACACGGGGTTACGAGGCTGCGATGGCCGATGAAAGTGCTTCTGTTCGGTTTCGGGCGATTCCCTGCGAGCCGCGTTTTCTTTCCCATCCCGCCTTTCTTGAAATTGACTTCTACGAACGCCCGGGAGCTCTGCGGGGGTTCTTGGATGACGTTGTCCGAGGAGAAGCCAACCTTTGCTACTTTAACTACCGCTATTCCGGCGAGCGGATCGGTAGAGCTCTGATTGCGCTCGAATTCGGTACGGATGCTCACCGTTCCCGATTTTGCGAGGATCTTCCCTTTAAAGGAAGCGGTTACCGCCAGTGCCGCATCCTCTCCGAGGAAGAAGCGGATTGGTTGGTGCCCGAGAATTCGGCGTCGTAGTGTTTCCTTATTTGCGAGGCGGAACCGAAGAGCCCGTTCCCGATCGACTTTAGTCGTTCGGATCGTGGCGGCGGGAAGTCATGCGAGAACGGAAGAGTTCGCAGCTTGAGCTTTACCAGCGGCGCTAGGCGATTTTCCGAAACATCATCCTCCCGCCCGGACTGGGCGGAAACCTTTGTCGGTCAGGATTTCTTCGGCTTTGTCGCGGCAATCTCCCTGAAGTTGGAAACCGTCATCGATGGGAACTCCACCGGTGCCCAGTTTCTTTTTCAGCGTATGGAGAAGATCTTCCCGCGAATACCGATCCAAGGTGCGCAAGCCCCGCAAGGTGGTCACGGTCTTTCCCCCTTTCCCGGATTTCTCCCTCCGGATTTCCACCCGCATGCCCGGCTTTTTCTTCTTTTTGGGCTCAGCGGGAGACGGGGAGGGTGCTTGCGGCTCGACCTCCGGCAGGCCGGAGGAGTCTAAGCTTCCGAAGGGATTCTCATCGGCGAGAAATCCTTCGGATTCCGTCGAAATCTTCTGTTTCTTGCGCCCCATTCAATGGCTACTTATCGTTTGGCTTCCTGAACGAGTTCCCAGCCCTCGTGCTCGAGGAGGGGTTCGGCTTTCTTGAACTTCATTTCCCGCTCTTCCCCGTTCTTACGGATTTTCACGGTTTCGTTCCGGCCGATCTTCGGGATCTCGCGACGGATCGTGACCTTAGGAAGAGCCGGAGCTGCTTTCCGAGCAGTAGGTCTTGGTTGCCCGGCCTGGGCTGCCCGGGCTGCTTGCGCCAAAGTGGACTCGTCAGTATCGGAGGGACCTTGCACGGTGGCCGTTTTCTGGAGCCGTGCCAGCATTTGCTGGAAGGCCTGCATGTTGGTTGCGGTTCGGAATAGGCCGGTACAAATCTCGTTGCGGAGATTTTCCATCATCTCTTGGAAGTAGACGAAGGCTTCACTCTTGTACTCGTTGAGCGGGTCCTTTTGCCCATAGCTCCGAAGGCTGACGCTCCGGTTCAATTCTTCCATCTCGGTCAAGTGATCTTGCCAGAGACGGTCGATCGAGCGGATGACCACGTAACGTGCCAGACGCTTGAGTTCGTCTTCACCTTCGAGGCCGGCACGCTGCTCAAATGCTTCCCGGATGCGACGGACAATCTCTTTACCGAGTTCGTCGGTGTTGCTGAAATCCAATTCCTCGGATTTGAGCCCGACGGGGAAGTGGTAATTGACCCAATTGATAAAGGTCTCTGCTTCACCTGCGTCCGCATCTCCTTTGCTGCTCTCAGGGGTGACGACGGTGTCGAGGCGCTCGACAATCTCTTCCTCGACCATCTCGAAGGCGATCTCGGAGGGATTGTCGGAATGGATCGCACCATTGCGCAGTTCGTAAATGATCTCGCGCTGGTGGTTGAGAACATCGTCGAACTGGAGTCGGCGTTTCCGGATCGAGTAGTTGCGTTGCTCGATCTTTTTCTGGGCATTCTCAATCGACCAGTTAAGGGTCGAGTGGGAAAGTTCTTCTTCATCGCTGAGAGACTTCTCCAGAATGCGGGAGAGAGGACCTTGATTGGCGAACAATCGCATGAGGTCATCCTCCAGCGAAACAAAGAACTTGCTGGAGCCGGGATCTCCCTGACGGGCGCAACGTCCACGGAGCTGGCGGTCGATCCGGCGCGATTCGTGCCGTTCGGTGCCGATCACATAGAGGCCGCCTTTCTCCTTTACCCCTTCGCCGAGCTTGATGTCCGTACCGCGACCCGCCATGTTTGTGGCGATGGTTACGGCGCCGGGACGCCCTGCCTGAGAGACGATCTCCGCTTCTTGTTCGTGGAATTTCGCATTCAACACGCTGTGCGGGATCGCTGCTCTCTTGAGCATCCGGCTGAGAACTTCGGAAGCTTCCACCGAGGCCGTTCCCACGAGGACCGGCTGTCCCTTCTTGTGCGCGGCTTCGACTTCCTTGATGACCGCATTGTATTTGGCGCGCCGCGACTTGTAGACGACGTCGTTGATGTCGCTGCGCTGGCAGGGGAGGTGAGTCGGGATGACCATGACGTCGGCCCGATAGATTTCGTGAAACTCACTGGCTTCGGTCTCGGCCGTCCCCGTCATGCCGCTCAACTTGTTGTAGAGACGGAAGTAGTTCTGGAGGGTAACCGAAGCGTAGGTCTTCGTTTCCTTCTCAATCTTCACTCCTTCTTTCGCCTCGACAGCGGCGTGAAGCCCATCGCTCCAACGACGGCCAGCCATCAAACGTCCGGTGTTCTCGTCAACGATCATTACCTTTCCGTCTTGAACGACGTACTCAGTATCCTTTTCGTAAAGACAATAGGCCCGCAAAAGTTGACTGATGCAGTGCATCTCTTCGCTGGCTTTCTCAAACTTCTTCTGCGCAGCCTCCTTGGCCTCGCGCTTACCATTGTCGTCGAGTTCCTTATTCGCCTCGATCTCCATGAACATCATGGGCAGGTCGGGCAGGACAAAGGCATCCGGTTCATCCGGGTGAAGAAGGTTGCGTCCTTTTTCGGTCAGATCCGCTTGGTGTTGTTTCTCGTCGATAACGAAGAACAACTCCTCCTTCAGGTGATACCGGCGGGTCTTGTTCATGTCGTTGTTCATTTCGAGATCGAACTTCTCGAAACGCTTACGAATAGCCGGATTTTCCATCAAGCGCATGAACTGCTTGTTCTTCGGCGCACCTTCGTGGACGAGGAAAAGCTTGGAAATGGTTTCATCGGAGGTGTCTCCGGCATCGATCCGCTTCTTTGCGTCCGAGACGAGCTCATTGCAGAGTCGTTGTTGGGCGCGGGCGAGCTGCTGAATTCCGGGTTTGAGCTCGTTGAAGGGCATTTGTCGGTCTTCCTGCGAAGGACCTGAAATGATCAACGGAGTACGGGCCTCATCGATGAGAATGGAGTCCGCTTCATCGATAATGCAGAAGAAGTGTTCCCGCTGGACCTGATCCTCTTTGCGGGTGGCCATGCCATTGTCGCGGAGATAATCGAATCCAAACTCGGAAGCGGTTCCGTAGGTAATATCGCTGCCGTAAGCTGCGCGACGGGTCGTCGGGTCCATCCCGTTTTGGAGGCATCCGCAGGTGAGGCCGAGGAAGTTGTAGAGATGCCCCATCCACTCGGAGTCACGACGGGCGAGGTAATCATTGACGGTAGCCAGCTGACAATTCTTGCCGCTGATGGCGTTCAGGTAGAGGGGGAGGGTAGCGGTGAGCGTCTTTCCTTCCCCCGTGGCCATTTCGCAGATGTAGCCGCGGTGCATGGCAATGCCGCCCATCAGCTGGACATCGAAATGGACCATTTCCCATTTCTGCTCGTGGCCGCACACATCGACAACATTCCCACAGAGGCGCCGGGCGCCATTCTTCACCGTCGCAAAGGCTTCGGGAAGGAGGTCGTCCAAGGATTCACCGTCCTGGTGGCGTTGTTTTAGTTCTGCGGTCTTGGCCTGCAGTTGCTCGTCGGTGAGCGACTGATATTCGGTCTCCAGAGAGTTGATCCGGTTGATGAGGACCTGGCTCTTTCTTCTAAATTTTCGATAATGGCGACCCGCCAATGATTTGAATACGAGTGAAATCATAAAAAGGTTTTTTTGATTGGATCGCTTCCTTAGGACTCTTCGGAAAGAAGGTCCCGGAAGTAGGCGATAGTCTTTTCCAGACCTTCGCGAAGTTGAACTTTGGGCTCCCAGCCCAATTTCTCACGGGCGACATCGATGATCGGCTGGCGTTGCATCGGGTCGTCGGCGGGAAGGGGTTGCTGGATCAATTTCGACTGGCATCCGGTCAATTCGATAACCAGTTCCGCCAGTTCCCGAATGGTAAACTCATTGGGATTGCCGATGTTGACCGGCCCGGTGATCTCGTCCTGATCCATCAGGCGGAGGAATCCTTCGATCAGGTCGTCTACGTAGCAGAAAGAACGAGTCTGTTGTCCGTCACCGTAAATGGTGATGTCTTGGCCCTGTAGAGCTTGGACAATGAAGTTGGAGACCACCCGACCGTCGTTCGGGAGCATCCGAGGTCCGTAGGTGTTGAAAATCCGTACGACGCGGATTTCGACGCCGTTCTGACGGTGGTAGTCAAAGAACAGGGTCTCGGCGCAGCGCTTGCCCTCATCGTAACAGGCGCGGGGACCGATCGGGTTGACGTTCCCACGATAGCTTTCCGGTTGCGGATGGACCGTTGGGTCGCCGTAAACTTCCGAGGTCGAAGCCTGAAAAATCCGCGCATTGACCCGTTTGGCCAGACCCAGCGAATTGATCGCTCCCATGACCGATGTTTTAACGGTCTTGATCGGGTTGTGCTGGTAGTGGACCGGCGAGGCTGGACAGGCGAGATTGAAAATCCGATCAACCTCAAACTTAAACGGGTCGACAACATCGTGGCGCACCATCTCGAAGAGAGGATGGCTCCGGAGGTGACCGATATTGCGCTTTCTGCCTGTGAAATAGTTATCCAAGCAGATTACTTCATCGCCGCGCTCTAGCAGCCGTTCACACAAATGACTGCCGAGAAATCCGGCTCCTCCAGTAACGAGAACTCTCATATTTAAATCGTAAAAAACTCTATCAAAGCGGTTTTTGGCTTTGTTTTCAACCCATATACCGTCGATTCGCTCGCGAATTTGCCCCAGCCCCTAATTCTCCGGATCAGACAATGTTTTCCGAGACGGACTCTTTCGACAATCGGGCCCTACTGCAGTTCGTTTTAGTTTCCTCAGCGAAACTCCAAACGACGCATCTGGTGGATCGGGATCGGGGGTAGGGAGTCGAGATTGGTGGAGGGAGGGGTCTTTTGCAGGTGTCGCCAGGCTTCGTCCCTCAGTTCAATCCACCGATCCCAGGCAAAGTCGGGAGAGTGGACAATTTGGCGCAGAATCGCCCTCCACTCGAGAACAGCCCGCTGCATGTCCCCAGCCCGCACTTGGTCCGTTTCAAACTCATGGGCCTTGCGATGGTCGAGAACGATGGCGGCGACCACCTCCGCGGCCCCTTCACCATACTCGGTGGGAACCCCCCGTTTGAGGTATCCCGGAATCGTGCGCCACCCGTAGAGCAGTCGACTCAGATCTCCCAGGCGCCCATTGGCATGAGGCAATTCTTCAAACCGATGTCCGGCCCGCAAGTTCGCGAGTTGGAAGATGAGCTCGGAAATTTCAAAGGAGGGATCCTCGAGCCCGGCGGCGATTGCGAGGCCCTCTCCTTGGCTGAAAAAGCTGAAAATGACTCCTCGCCGAGTCGGACGGAAGCGGGAGTCGATCAGGCCGAGATCGAGCCAGTTCCGGGCGGGGCGCCGGGGCTTGTCATCCATCTTCCCTCCGAGCGCCATCTTCATGTCGGGCTGGTCGTCGACTAGCTTTTCTTCCATCGGCGGATTGATCAGGGCGCGCTGAGAGGAATCGATCCGGCAGAAGGCTACCGCTTCGGAATAGTCGAGATAAACGCGCACCTCGTCTCGATGCTCTTCCCAGCGGATTGGCACTCCGCCACTGGTCATTCTCGCCATACGGGGGAGGTATGTGGATTCCAGAACATCGAGAGGGCAGTGTGACGCCGGTTTCGGATAGTCCTGATGCTCTGCCCAATCCTTTTGCAACAATTTCCGGAAGCTCTTGGTCAAGTCGAGATTACGATGTCCCTCTTCGCGGGGAAACAGAGCCACGACCATCATCCGCCCGTATTTCAAAGGTTGGCTTTGAGGGATCCGACAGAGGGTGCCGAAGCGGACGGCTTTGAGAACCTCTGGAGAGGAAATGGCGGGGATCCACTTGCGGCCGTTGAAGAAATACGCTTCTCCGAGAGCGATCTGGCGTTTCTTGCCCAGCCGCTCCCATTCGCCGTCCAGGTTTTTCATTTCCACCCGCCGAGTGGCACCTCCTGAGGTAAGTTGCTCCTTTGGATGGCCGAAGCGCAGAGGGAGTTCTTCCCTGAGCCCGAGATTCAGTTTACCGGCGCTGAGAAAACGTCGGTTCAAATCCTCCAATTCCCGGCGGGGGTCGATCCCCATCGCGGAACTGGCCTGCAGGGTCGTTAAGCAAGCCTGCCAATCGATCCTCCGATTGGGGGCGAGATCGACGCTGCGGCCATCGCGCAGGCGGGGTTTGTCCGCGCCGGTGAGAATATAGCCGACTGGGTCGATTCCCCGACGGCCTGCGCGGCCAAACATTTGCAGAAGTTCATCCGAACGAATACGTCGAACTTCCTCCCCGAAGCGATAGTGGGTTTCAGTGACCAGCACCGAGCGCATGGAAAAATTGATTCCGGCGGCGAGACCAGTGGTCGCCACAATCACCCGGAGCTGCCCCAGCTTGGCCAGTGGCTCGATGATTCCGGCCCTCAGCGCGTAGTCCAAACCGCTGTGGTGGTAAGCGATTCGCCGAGAGAGAAGTTTGCGGAAAGGGCCCCGAACCAGAGAATTTTGCTCGGAAGTCAACTCGAGGGGTTCACAAGGAGGAAGCGTTACGGCAAGACGTTTGGCGATTTCCTCCGCGACTTGGCGCTGGGGGGCGAAAATGAGAATCGGGCCGAGTCCAGCCGCGAGGGCCTTGGCGATGCGACGGGGCCAGTATCCACGCACCCCTTGGGGAACTTTTTGCCGCAGGGCATCGAGATTTACCTCCTCCTGAGGAACGGGACGTTCGGCACACTGTACGAGCTCCACCTTGCGGCCGAGGCGCCGGAGCCAATCGGCAATCAGACCAGGGTTCGACGTGCTTCCGCTCAGGAGGAGGAGCTGCGTTTCGGGAGGAGCGCTGGCGATCGCCAACTCGTAGTGAAGCCCTCGGAGAGGGTCGTTGAGCATTTGATATTCGTCGATGACCAGCAGCTCCGGTCCTTCGCCACGGAGCAAAGCGTGTCGCTGGGTCTCGAGAGTCGCTACGACCACCGGGGCGGCGAGATTGTCGGCGAGGTCTCCTGTGGCGATCCCGACATTCCACCCACGCGTCCGCCACTCCATTAACTTATCGTTGGCCAAGGCCCGGGTGGGAACGGTGTAAACCGCCTTCCGAATCGCGCCCTTCTGGACCAATTGCTCAAAGACAAACGTCTTGCCAGCACCGGTCGGAGCATCGACGACGACATCCGACCCCGATTGTAAAAACCGGATGGCGTCCTGTTGCCAGATATCCGGAATGAGGAGGTGGTCTTCCGAGGACACCCTCGACGCGGAAGCCGGAAACTCAAACTGCCGGCCTTGAATCGATCCGCTCATCGCTTTTAGAGGGTGGGGGCGAACTCTCGGTTTGGCAAGTGGGATTCACCAAAATTGAAGCCGTTTCGTAGGAGGTTGCGGCCTCGAAATCAGCGCGGAAAGGGATTTCCTTTTCAGGGGAATTCACCTAGAAGAGGACTGTGCAGAGGAAACCGCATCCAGCAAAGGGAGGATTTACCCTCATCGAGATTCTCCTCGTGATCGCTCTCATCGGTCTCTTGAGCGGATTCCTTCTCATGGATTGGGGAAATGTTGCCGATTCCTTTGGGCGCCGCGGCTGGAAGCAGTCGATGGAGGAGTCCTTTCGTCGGGCTCATTTTCTCGCCGAGACCGAAAATCGAAGGATTCGCCTGCGGTTCGACCCGGAGGAGCAACTCATGATCCTCGAGGACGCCGAAACTGGAAATCAGATCGAAACAACCTCCCTCAACGGGGTAGAGAGTATCCGGCGTGTGGGGGGCGCGTCCTTAGGAAGAGGACTGGGGGAATTGCGCAGAGAACCATTTTTTGCGGTCCAATTTGGACGGGACGGGTCCGCGGAACCCCTTTATTTCGAAGTAATTCGCAATGGAGACCGCTCGATCTTCCAGAATCACCCGTTTTCGGGACGTTTATTGGGAGAGGATGAAGAAATCGGGCCGCTGATCCGTTAGAAGAAAGTAAAATCGCCAGGTTTTCCCATAAAAATTCCGAATACCCCTCATTAATCTGAGTTTATTTGAACGAAATCCCGTCTCCACGGGTCTTACCCTATGAAACCAACTTTTAACCGAGTTGTTCATCGTTTCAGTTTAGTTTGTTTTGTGCTCAAGCGCCCCACCACGTTGGTGGGGCGCTTTTGTGTATAGAGCGTTCTCGCGTGACTTCAGTCGTGCGACTCCTGGGGCAGGAAACGTTCCCTAGAGAACCGAAACCTTATTGCGAGGCCGCAACCTCTCGGATCTCGGTCGCCGTGGGCAAGTATGCCGAATGACTAAAGTCAATCGGGAACGATTTTTGTTCTCGGATGACTTTAGTCGTGCGACTCCCACGTCGGGAAACGTTCCCCAGAGATCCGAAACATCGCGGCGAGGCCGCAACCTCCCCGGATCGCAGGTAACTGAGCTCAGCATCTCTGTGTAGAGGGGGCGTCTCCAAGCGAGAGGCACGACAAGTGCAGAAGTTTCGTCACGAAATGATCTCATTTTACACGGCCTTTCCCGGAGCGCAGTGCTTCAGTCTGCGTTTTCGGAGCGTTCTTCTGCGCACGCACGCAGGCTTAAAGCTTCGACCAACAAAAAGTAGCCGCTCAGCTTTAGCTGTGCGGTCTAGCGGTTACGAAAGGCCCTTCAGTGTTCCGACCGAACAGACGCGATGGGGGCAGCTGAAGCTACTCCCCTACGAAAAGTAGCCGCTCAGCTTTAGCTGTGCGGTCCCGCGGTTACGAAAGGCCCTCCAAGGTTCCGACCGAACAGACGTGATGGGGCAGCTGAAGCTACTCCCCTACGAAAAGTAGCCGCTCAGCTTTAGCTGTGCGGTCCCGCGGTTACGAAAGGCCCTTCAGGGTTCCGACCGAACAGACGTGATGGGGCAGCTGAAGCTACTCCCCTACGAAAAGTAGCCGCTCAGCTTTAGCTGCGCGGTCCCGCGTTTACGAAAGGCCCTCCAAGGTTCCGACCGAGCAGACGCGATGGGGGCAGCTGAAGCTACTCCCCTACGAAAAGTAGCCGCTCAGCTTTAGCGGCGCGGTCTCGCGATCACGGAAGGTCTTCCCAGTAGGCTCAGTCCGAGAAATGCGCCATAGCAAATCGCAATCGCGGGCTAAAGCACCGCGCTCACTCAATCTCTCCGGGGTGTCCTCTCAAGATGGCTGCGATTGCCAGTGAAGTTCCTGCTCTTCTGGTTGGTGTCAGCTCTGGTCCCCATGCAACAAGAACCCTCGTGAATCGTCTCGAAGCAATAAGAATGGCGGTAATCTCCCGAGTCTCGGTCGCCGAGGGCGGGTTCGCCGAATGACTGAAGTCAATCGGGAACGGTTTTCGTTCTCGCATGACTTTAGTAGTGCGACTCCTACGGCGGGAAACGTTCCCCTGAGATCCGAAACATCCCGGCGAGGCCGTAACTGGTTTTCGGCTGTTCTGCTGAAGACCTTACTCTTCGGACTCCAGCGACTTATCAATCCGATCTGAATCGAGTTCCTTCTTGGTTTTGAGTCCAAGGTCACGCATACGCTCGATGGTGCGGACGGCGTTTCCACGACCGGAGACCAACTTGTTCACGGCCTTTTCATGGGCGTTGCGAGCTTGGTCGAGGCGTTGGCCTACTTCATCCAGATCGTTGGTGAACCCGACAAACTTGTCGTAGAGTTCTCCCCCGAGACGGGCGATCTCCAGCGCGTTGCGGTTTTGTTTTTCCTGGCGCCAGATAGAGGCGACTGTCTTCAAGGTGGCGAGGAGGGTTGTTGGGGTGACGAGAACCACCTTTTTCGAAAATGCGTAGTCAAAGAGGGAGGAATCCTCCCGCAGAGCTTCGATAAAGGCTGGCTCGATCGGAATAAAAAGAAGGACGATTTCCGGTGAGCTCAGACCTTCGATGGCGTCGTAGCGTTTGCCCGAAAGTCCATCAATGTGCGATCGCAGGGAGGCGAGGTGGTCTTTGAGGGCAGCTTTCCGCTCGCCGTCGGTTGCCGCTTCGGTCACCCGAAGGTAGGCGGTCAACGATACCTTGGCATCAATGATGATGTGTTTCTCTTCGGGGAGATAGACAATGACATCCGGTTGTAGGCGTCGGCCGTCCTGAGTATGACTCTCCTGAACGCGATATTCTTCCCCCTTTTGCAGGCCGGAGGTTTCGAGCACTTTCTCTAAAATAAATTCACCCCACATCCCCTGAGTTTTCTGCCCCTGGAGGGCGCGGGTCAGGTTGCGAGCCTCCTCGCTCATGCTGACACTGGTCTGGCGGAGGTTTTCCAGCTGGGTTTTGAACTCGGTCTGGTGGCTGATGCCTTGCTCCTTGAGTTCGAGGACCGACTTCTGGAAATCGACCAGCTTCTCGCTAACCGGTTTGAGGATGAGTCCGATCTTTTCCTCTTGGAGAGCGGTGACTTTTTTCGAATTTTGGTCGAGGATTCGATTGGAGAGATTCTCAAACTCCTTCGTCAGCCTCACCGCTTCCTCTTCCCGCTGGGCCTTGTATTCATCGAGCCGGGAGCGTGAATTTTCCAGATCAGCCTCCATGGAAGAAAGGTTTTCACTCAGGGCCAAGATTCGACTCTGATCCCGCTCCCGCTGTTTTTCCAGCTCGGCGAGCCGCTGTTCCCGGTCTTCCAGTTGGGTCTGTTTGCGCACCGCTTCTTCTTTCCAGCGGGCCAATTCCTCCTCGGAGTCCGGATCCGTCGCGTTCGCGGAGGAAGACTTTCCGACAAAAAAGAGAGCGATCGCCAATCCGGCCATCACGAGAAGGAGCAGTATCACGTAAATCGGGTCCATGAAGAAAGTGAGTCAAAATCAATCCCCGGCTGTCGGCGATACCGGATTCATCGAAATCTGGAGGAAATCCCGTTCTCGCATGACTTTTCCGGCATGAGCTTGTCGAATGCAGTCGTGCGATTGCTGTGCATTGAATCGAAATCCGAGGTCCGGAAATCTGCCGCGTTGTCACGACCTCTCGCAGGTCGATGCCGAAGGCCAGTTCGACCGAATGACTAAAGTCAATCGGGAACGGCTTTCGTTCTCGCATGACTTCAGTCGTGCGATTTCCGCGCATGGAATCGAAACCGAGGTCTGGAAATCTGCCGCGTTGTCACGACCTCTCGAAGGTCGACGCCGATGGCCAGTTCGGCCGAATGACTAAAGTCAATCGGGAACGGCTTTCGTTCTCGCATGACTTTAGCCGTGCGATTTCCGCGCATGGAATCGAAACCGAGATCCGGAAATCTGCCGCGTTGTCACGACCTCTCGCAGGTCGATGCCGAAGGCCAGTTCGACCGAATGACTAAAGTCAATCGGGAACGGCTTTCGTTCTCGCATGACTTCAGTCGTGCGATTTCCGCGCATGGAATCGAAACCGAGGTCCGGAAATTTGCCGCGTTGTCACGACCTCTCGAAGGTCGATGCCGAAGGCCAGCAATCCGTCAATGGCCTCCATTCAATAGAACAGATTCCGGTCGAGACTGCGGTATTGGATCGCCTCGAGAAGATGATTTCCTTCGATTTTCTCCGACTTTGCGAGATCGGCAATGGTGCGCGACACTTTGAGAATTCGGTCATAGGCGCGGGCCGAGAGCGAGAGCTCCTCCATGGCGTTTTGCAGGAGGTCACCGAGGCTCTTGTCGAGACGGCAATATTCGCGAATCTGCCGATGAGACATTAGAGCATTCGCTGTCGCCCGGGTGCCTTGGAAGCGATCCAGTTGGAGTCCTCGTGCTTCGACGATGCGCTCCCGGATGGTTGCCGATTTTTCCCCTTCTTTTTCGGTCCGCAGTTCGTCGATGGAGAGAGCCGGGGCTTCAACGTGGATATCGATTCGGTCCAGGAGCGGTCCGCTGATTTTGGACCGATAGCGTTGAATCTGAGCCGGGGTGCTGCGGGACTCACGGCCTTCGGCTCCGGTGTATCCATCCGGCGTGGGATTCATTGCCGCTACCAGCATGATGGAGGAGGGCAGGGTGATCTTTCCGGCGCTACGGGAAATCGTCACCTGACCGTCCTCGAGAGGTTGGCGCAGGACCTCCAGCGTCGAGCGGCGGAATTCGGGTAACTCGTCGAGAAAGAGAACACCGTTGTGGGCGAGAGAGATCTCCCCAGGTCCCGGAATAGAACCTCCGCCAAGGAGCCCGACGTCACTGATTGTGTGGTGCGGAGAGCGGAAAGGCCGCTCGAACCACTGCCCGGAATTTTCGTTGCGGGTGATTCCCGCTGCCGAATGAATTCGGAGAATTTCCAAATATTCCTCGAGTGTCGGCTCCGGCATGATAGTTGGAATCCGCTTGGCGATCATAGACTTCCCGGAGCCTGGAGGGCCGATAATCAAAAGATTGTGTCCTCCTGCCACCGCGATTTCAACTGCTCGTCGGAGCGCCTGCTGACCCTTGATCTCTGAAAAATCAACGCTCTCGCCTGTGGGGCGTCGCTGTGTAAAAGGACTTTGTTCGGGACGGGCGGGCTCGATCTGGATCCGCCCGTCGAGAAAGGAGGCAGCTTGCTCGAGAGAGTCGACGGGGTAGACCGGGATGTCCGCGACCAAAGCGGCTTCCTGGGCGGTCTTGCGTGGGAGAAGGATTCCGTCTTTGCCCTCGTTGCGCGCGAGAATGGCGAGAGATAGGCCTCCGCGAATCGGGCAGGTCCGTCCGGATAGCCTCAGCTCTCCGGCGATGAGAAACCGCTCCATGATGTCGGTTCGCAATTGGCTGGTCGCCGAAAGGATGCCCAGGGCGATGGGCAGATCGAAAATCGGCCCCTCTTTCCGGAGGTGCCCCGGAGCCAGATTGATCGTCGTCCGGGTCCGGGGAATGTCGAAGCCGCTGTTGGCCAGGGCGGAGGTGACCCGGTCCTGTGATTCTTTAACGGCGGCATCCGGAAGGCCGACTAGCACGAGCTTCGGGTCCCCAACTTCGCCGGTGTTGACCTCGACTTGGACGGGCAGCCCATCAATTCCCGAAAGCGCCCCAGACTGAACTACTGCTAGCATGATCACTAGTCAGCCCAAAGAAGGAGCAACTGTCACGCGGAAAGATCAACCCTCGAAAGATTTGGTCGGAGATGACTTCAGCCGTCTATTCGATGTCCAACTCCAAGAATCCCGACAGAAATCGAGCATTGGCACCGAGGAGCCTCTCCATGCTATAGTTTCCCCTTTATGAACAAGAAACTCGTTCGAGCCTGCGAATCCTTCTCCGAAGGAAATGTTGAAACCATGGTCGATTTTATCTCGCCGGAGGTTGAATGGAACATCGTTGGAGAGAAGACCATCACCGGGCTGGAGGATTTGCTTCAATTTTGCGAGGAAATGGCGGAAGCAGGGTGCCCGGAATTTCACAATACCCATACGACCGTGAGTGTTTCGCAAATCGTGGTGGAGGGATCCGAACAGAAAGAAAATGGGGTTTTCTACTGCGACTCGTACACGATCGCCAAAGGGAAGATTGCCGAGATTCGCTCTTACGGCATCATGCCTCAATCGGATTAGACGGGTTCAGGAGGCATGCCTCGCTAACTGAAGCCCCCTGAAGACGACTCTTTCCTGTGGATTTGCAGTTCTTCATCAATCTTGCCACACGAATACTGTGGGGACTTCCAGCTGTTGTCGCCTCGTTGGCGGGGATGGTCGTTCTCGGCACCTATCTCTTTAAAGAGCGGCAGTTGGGACGTCCTTGGCTTTTCTTCCTACTTCTCTTCGTGTTCGTCGTGAACTCTCTGCCCCAATGGTTCTGGGGAGTGAAAGGGGATGATTCCTTTGGGGCGTCTCTGCGAGAGTGGACGCAATGGGTTTTGGGAATTAGCCCCATTTTTGCGATTTGGCTGGAAACGCTGCGACCCGTCTTGCCACCGCCCGGCGAAATGCGGGCTGAGGTTTTCTGGCGGACCATCCGCACGATCATTTATCCGCGATCCCAAATGATGATTTTTGCAATCAGTCTTACCTTCCTCCCCGCATTTCTTGTCTACGATCAGGAGAAAGTCGGATTTAGTTTGGCGGTCAATGCGGGCGTAGGACTCCTGTTTTGCTTTTTGTTCATGCCGCGGAAGAAGAATCGTAACCGTCCGTCTTCCGTTAGCGCATGACTTTTCTGGCATGAGCTCGTCGAATGCAGTCGTGCGATTTCGCGGCATGAATCGTCCACTAAGTCCCGAAACGTTGCATAATGCCACAACCTCTCAAAGTTCGGTTCCTGCCAACGACTGAGCTCGATGCATTTACGACGAGACAGTCAATCGTTGGAACCGTCTCAGCTCTCCGAAGTTTCGAGGAAGTCGATGGTTTGCGACCGGTTTAGGTAGTGAGCCCTTTTCAGTTCTTGGCCGTTGGCGTCGAGGACGATAAGGGTGGGGATGCCACGGATGCCGAAGCTTTCGAGAATCGGGCCGTTTTCGGGAACATCGACGTCGAGTTCAACGGGAATGTAATTTTCCCGCAATACCGCTTTTACTTCATCGTCGGGCCAGACCTTGATGTCCATGAGATTGCAGGGTGGGCACCAATCGGCCGAAACGCGTACGAGAACTCGCTGATCTTCGGAGTTTGCTTTTTCGATAGCGCTGGCAAGACCGGTTTCCCAGGCAATGGGATCGGGGTCGTTGGCAGCTGTATGTTCAGATTGAATACGATCGGCAATGAGCCAAGTGGCAGCGGCAATCGTTGGCAGGATGACGAGAAGAAACAGAGGAAGCCGTTTCTTTTTCGAGGTGGGTTGAGCGATGCGTTCTTTCATGAGAGGAGATGGGTTGAATTGAATCCGACTGTTGCCGATGCGTCAGCGGGTGTGAGGTTTTAGGAAAGGGAAGGATCCGGGTACGAGTCTCCCGGAGTTAAATCACCAACGCTGGCCCGCCATTCCAGGACGCCCAATCTCAGGCGTTGCGTCGGTAGGCCGAAGTCGTTGAGGGTTTCGACGCTCTCTAGCGCCTTTGCGCACCAAGGGCCCCGACAGTATCCGACAGCCGGCCTTTGCGGGTCAAAGCGGTCGATGGAATTTTTGGAAAGTTGGGTAAACGGTAATGACTGGGCTCCCGGCACGTGCCCATGGTGGAACTCTCTCTCGGTTCGAAAATCGAGAAGGTGGATTTGTGCATCCCGGACATCCCGAATCAATCGATCCATGTCCGTCTCGCGATAGAGGTAGGGATCCTCATCGGCGATACGGCCAGCTTCCCGGAGCGAGGGATCGAGAGTTTCTGCCACCCGCGATGCGGTTGAGAGGAGTTCGAAGACCTCGGGTGCTTTTACTTGGCAAAAAACCTCCCTCCCGACTTTCTCGCTTTCGATCAGCCCTGATGTCCGAAGTGGCTTCAAGTGAGCGCTGACACTGGCGATAGATCCGCCTGTCTCGGAAGCGAGTTCTCCCACCGTCCAAGGGCATTGCGCCAGGAGATTGAGGAGGTGAAGACGGGGCGGGCTGGCCAGAGCCTGACAAAGTTGAGCCGTTTGGCGGTGATGGAGGCGAGACATGATCTAAGTACTAGGGACTATATTTTAATAATCAAACGATTATTTGAATTTCCCATTTTTTAAATTCCGCTTTATTGCGGCTTTTATACCGAATTGACGGAGTCGATTCGCGTTCGACCCCTTCCGGAACGCGGTGATGGTTCTCACCCGAAAAGGAGTAACTTCGCTAGGACAACCTCAATCCCTTGGCCGTTTGACTTGTGGCACCTCCGAAAGGCTCATTGTGGAGATAGCGCGCATGAAGCCGTTCACCTGTCCCGTGAAGGCTCATCGCTCTCCTCGGGATTTCCTCGCCGAACGACCGGGCACACCTTTATCCGCCAGCGGGCCGTCCCGTAATCTTCTGGACCAAAGTGAGTAGAAGATGTAGCAAGGAGGGGAGGAATACGAGAGTGACCACGGTCGAGAAGAGCAATCCGAAGAGAACAATTGCGCCTACACCCCGATAGAGCTCGGTTCCGGCTCCGGGAAAGAGAACCAACGGGAGAATCCCGACCACCGTGGTCGTCGTCGACATTAGGATTGGACGCAAACGCGAGAGGGTGGCGTCTTCAATGGCGGCGGAAAGATCCGCTCCTTCCTTCAGCGCATCAATGGTACGGGTGACGATAAGAATCGGATTATTCACTACGGTCCCAAGAAGGATGAGGAACCCGAGCATGGTGATCATGTCGAATGGCTGATATATCGAACCGAATCCGAACCAGGACAAGCCAGTTCCCGCCAAATTGAGGATCCAGAGTCCTCCAATTCCTCCGGCGATCCCGATTGGGACCGTAGCGAGGATGATGAGGGGATAACCCCAGTGAGAGAATACGGCGGTTAGCAAAAGATAGGAAAGGATGAGCGCGATGAGAAAATTCCCGGTCAACGATTCACGGGTTTCCTGCAATTGGTCTCCAGCCCCCGTGACGTCGATGGTGACTCCTTCCGGCACAATGCCTTCCTCGCGTAGCGCCTCGACGAGATCTGACTGAACGCGATTGACTGCGGTCTCGAGTGCAACATCGGGCGGAGGAATTATGTTGAGCGTAACGGTGCGATCGCCATTGAGCCGCCGGATCGAGGCGGTATCGACCCGTTCAACCAAATCGGCGACTGCGCCGACCGTCGTGACTCCACCGACCGGAGCGTAAAGCGGCATGCCGCTAAGTTCATCGAGCGACTCCGCCTCACGCCCCTGTCCCGAGAGGAAGACATCGATCCGTTCTCCATCGAGGATGAATTCATCGACGAACGCTCCATCAGTGAGGGCGGCAACGGAGTATCCGAAAGCCTCATTGGAGAAACCTAACTCAGCGATGTGTTCCCAGTCCGGAATGACCTCAACCATCGGCTGCTGAAGGGTAAGGGCAGAGGGCTCCGAATTGACTTCGGGGCCTTCAAAAATTTCTTGCGCTCTGCGATAGGCTGCTTCCGCGACCGCGTAGATTTCGGCCAATCCGGGACCGGATATATCGAGATTTACACTTCGTGATCCACCGTCGTTGCTGCTGATGATTGATCCCCGCGAATTGAAATTCCGGATACCGGGATAATCTTTAAAGAAATCGGATAGGGCCTCACTCAGATCGTCGATCCGTGCCGGGTCGACCGTCTCTCCAATGATGAAAAGAGACTCACCACTGACATTGACAAGGAACCATTCGATTTCGGGGATCGATTCATCCGGACGGTCGCCGGGATTCGAGTTCGATTTCAAATAGGGAAGAAACTGATCGTGGACCTCTTGAGCCAAGGCATCCATCGTCTCCAGATTATAGCCAGGTGGAGCGATGACGCGGGCGAAGATTTTTGCCTCTTCCCCTTCGGGAAGATACTCCGCAGGGGGAGTCAGCCAATAGAGAATCGAGCCGCTGACGATTGCCACGATCCCGATTCCTCCGGCTGCCCAGCCTCGCGAGTAACTCAGCCGACGAACCATGACGGTAAAGTAGCGGTAGACTCCCTTTGAGTTCTTGTTCTTGGTGCCGACCCCCAATTTCTTTAGATGCACACTTGCGGTCGGAATCACTGAGATCGCTACCAGCATGGAAGCGATGATTGAGGCGGAAATTGCGATGGATATGTCGGAGAAAAGTTGCCCAGCTTCCTCCTCGATGAGCCAAACCGGCGCGAAGACAATCACGGTGGTCATCGTCGATGCGAGAACGGAACTCCATACCTCCCGCACTCCCCGGAGGGCAGATTCGAGAGGGTTGTGCCCGGCACGCCTCTGTTTTTCGATGGACTCCAGCACCACAATCGCATTGTCGAGAGTCATTCCGATGGCGAAGGCGACACCGGCAAGTGAAATGACATTAATGGTTCTCCCCGCGGCAAGAAGCCCGATGAAGGCAGCGATGGTACAAGCCGGAATCCCGATGACGCAGATGGCGGTGGCTGAGAAAGAGCGCAGGAAGAGAAACAGAACCACGGTTGCCGCGATCGCTCCGACAATCAGGTTTCGCCAGACGTTGGCGACTGACGCCTCGACGTATCGGACATCGTCGGTCGTTTTGATCAACTCCAGATCTACAGGGGCCAAGACTTGTTGATTGATACTCTCTACCGCCTCGGTCATCGCCTCTTTGATCTCGATCACATTGGAACCCACTTCGCGGGAAACACTGAGTCGGATGGTCGGGCGGCCATCCTGATAGGACCGCCCGCGTGCTTCGTAGAGACCCAGTCGAATCGTAGCGACATCTCCCAAGGTGGTGACGGCGTCTCCTTCGCGCTTGAGAACGGTTTTCGCGAGATCGGTTGGATCCTCCGAACGACCCACCGTTCGCACCAGGTAGCGCCGTTTCCCCTCATCAATGTCACCAGCCGAGATGTCGTTGTTCCGGTCACGAAGGGCCGAGCGGACATCCTCCAAAGTCAGACCCGCCGAGGAAAGTCGAGCGAGGTCGATCCTGATCTGGATCTGACGCTCGGGGGCTCCGCTCACCGAAACCTGGGAAACGCCCGGAACCCTTTCCATGCGGGGGCGAACGCGATTATCGATAAAATCACGAAGTTGAAGGACCTCCTCTGGCGTTCTTGAGCCCGAGGTGTCATAAACTCCGTAATACATGAAGGCATTTTCCGAAAACGAGGAAGCATAGACCCTCGGTTCGTCGACGTTCTCGGGATAGGAGGGAACTTGGCTCAGCGCGTTGATCACTCGTATGAGGGCGTCGTTGACATCGACGGAGGAGGGGAATTCCAACTCAATCGAGGCTTCTCCGGTCGACGCGTTCGAGATCATCCGACTCACGCCTGTCACGGTGCTCAGATAGTCTTCCTGCTGGATCAGGATCTCCTGCTCCACATCCTGAGGCGTCGCTCCCGGCCACTCAGTGACGACGGAGATCGTGCGCACCTCGAGATCCGGTATCATCTGCACGGGAATCCGCAAAGCGGCGGCGATCCCGAGAACGCAGATCAGCAGCGTGAAGACGGCAACTTGTACGCCGTGTTTGATGCACCAGTCAAACATCAGTCTTCATGGGTGTCGGAATCGGAGGCATCAACAATTCTGACGCTCTGCCCTTGTCGCAATGCTTCGTTGCCACGGACAACGACTCGGGCACCCGATTCGATTCCAGATTCGACGATCATGTTCTTTCCTCGGGGAGCCCCGAGCTCGACCACTGTCGCTTCCACTGTCATGGATTCTCCGGATTCTCGAATCTGCCAGACACGGGTCTCGCCCTCTTCCGTGCGGATGATCGCATCGCGGGGGAGGAGAAGGACCGAATCGTCCGAACTCGGGCGGAACACGGCCACAGCCGACATTCCCGGCTTGAGGATTGATGGGGGATCATCGACGACGATGCGGACCAGGAACGTCCGCGTTCCCGGTTCGACCAGGGGTCCGAGTGCCTCCACATGGCCGAAGACCTCGGCTTCCGGGAGACCGGGGAGAAGAATCTCAACGGACTCCGTTTGCAAAGCTTCGCGGATGCGTTCCTGTGGCACTCGCACCTCGAGTCGAAAATCTCTATCCCCGACGAGTTCAACTACCGGAGTGCCGGTTTCCACCCATTCGCCGATCTCCGTTAGTTTGCGGGCGATGATGCCCGGAAATGGGGCGATCACGTGATGGCGCTGAATCCGTTCCTCCTGCGCTTGCACCTCGGCCTCCGCCCGAATTACGGCCAACTTCGATTGTTCCAAGTCGGTCTCCCGGGCAAGGCGATCGGATCGGGGAAATCCGGAATCTCCCAGACGATTCGCCTCATCGACCAAACGTTGGGCCTCTGCCTGCTCGGCTTGCGACAACGACAGATCGGATTCGCGCAGTCCCAATTCGATTTCTGCCAGGGTTGGGTCGAGTTCCACGACGATATCGCCCGCCTCGACCCGGTCGCCGGCTTCGAGGTCGGCAGTCTCGACTAATCCGGGAATGCGGGGAGAAAGCAATGCTTGTCGCCGAACCGTGATGCTCCCGGTGAATCGATAGGAGGGAGAAATGCTGGATCGGTTGACCTCTGCCACCGCTACTGGGGTTGCCGATTGAGAAAGGAGGGGAGAAACCAATAGGGATGCCCCGCCGAGAGCGAGAAAAGCTGAGCGAAAGAGAGAAATCAGCATACGAAAAAGTCTGCAGAGGAGAAGAAGAGAGCGAATTTCTGAGGGAGTTGGATTCCGAGCAAAAGTCAACCGATTCGTAGAAGCAATGGTTCATCATGGTGATCCAGACGATCGAAGGAGGTGGGAGTCGAACCGACTTGGATCGGTGTTTCTGCCCAACATCAACCGTCTTCGCGGTAACGAACGCGTCATTCTTTTTTGCTCTTCGGAAGATCTCCTGATTCGCTTCGTCTATGATGCGATCGAAACTGAACTTTTCTCACTTCATTTCTTTCTCAAGATTTTCAGGGGTAGCTTTGCTGCTGGTCCTCGGATTTTCTCACCAAGGATGGGCAGAAACCGTTGAGTCCACGGAATCGAAAGCCGAGGGTCTGAGCGCCGAGAAACTGCAATCCGTCATCGAATCCGCGTATGATCGCTATAAGGACCTCGATGAGGGGGCGAATGCGGACTACATTCCTATTCTCGCGACGGTACCGAGCGATCTATTTGGCATTGTCATTACCACGAAAGAGGGAGAGGTCTTCACAGTTGGGGATGTCGATTACCAGTTTTCGATTCAGTCGGTGGCGAAGCCTTTCACTGCGGCTCTGGTGATGCAGGAGCACGGCCCAGAGAAGGTCCAGGAGGACATCGGCGTCGAGCCGACCGGGCTTCCCTTTAACTCGAAGCTGGCCCTCGAGGTGCATGAAGAGCGCTCGGTGAACCCGATGGTCAACGCCGGAGCCATTGCCGTGGTCAGTATGGTGCCTGCCGAGAACGAAGACGAGCGGTGGGAGAAGATCATGGACAACTTGGAAGCGTTTGCGGGGGATGATCTCACCGTGCTCGAAGAGGTTTACCAATCTGAATACGAGAATTGCTGGAGTAACCGGGCGATCGCCAATCTGCTTTTCAACTATGGTCGTCTCTACTGCGAACCTGAAGAAGCTTTGCGGGTCTACACCCGCGAATGTTCGGTCGGAGTCAGCGCTCTGGATCTCGGAATGATGGGAGCGACATTGGCCAATGGAGGAACCAATCCGGCAACGCAGGAGGAAGTTCTTGATGCCGACCATGTCCCCGAACTTTTGGCACTGATGGCGATCGCCGGGTTTTACGATGAATCGGGAGAATGGATGTACACGGCCGGAATTCCGGCCAAGACGGGAGTCGGAGGCGGAATCGTGGCTGTGGTTCCCGGCGAGATGTCAATCGCCGCCTTCTCCCCGCGGGTCAACGCTTCGGGAAATTCGGTCAAAGCGATGAAGGCCATTCGTTACATCGCAGGCGAATTGGGTGTGGGAGTTTTTGGAGCGAATCCGGAGAAAGAATAGGCCGTAAGGGCAAGACCGCTTCCCTAGCTAAAATTAAAAAAAAGCGGCGCAGCAAAGTAGGGAGAGCTTCCAGCTCTCTCCTTTCTGACGCAAATCGAGAGCAAGATGCTCTCGCTACCTTCTCTTTACCCACCGCAAAAGTCCTACTCAGGCAGACTCACCAAAGTAGTGAGAGCTTCCAGCTCTCTCTCTCTTCCGACGCGAATCGAGAGCAAGATGCTCTCGCTACTTTCTCTTCCCACCGCAAAAGTCCTACTCAGGCAACCCAGCAAAGTAGTGAGAGCTTCCAGCTCTCTCCCTTCCGACGCAAATCGAGAGCAAGATGCTCTCGCTACTTTCTCTTCACCCACCGCAAGAGTTCTACCCAGGCAACCCAGCCAAAGTAGCGAGAGCTTCTAGCTCTCTCCCTTCCGACGCGAATCGAGAGCAAGATGCTCTCGCTACTTTCTCTTCCCCACTGCAATAGGTCTACTCAGGCAACCAAGCCAAAGTAGTGAGAGCTTCCAGCTCTCTCCTTTCTGACGCAAATCGAGAGCAAGATGCTCTCGCTAGTTTCTCTTCCCGCGACGGAGCAGGCTCCAAGCAGTATTCAATCACCCCACTGAGGTCGGCCAGAGGCAATAGAGATAGATCCCGTACGCAGCGAGAAAGCACGCGCCTTCGAGTCGGGAGATCTTCCGTTGGCTAAAGGCGAATGGGAGGAGGACGATACTGAGCCCGAGCATCAGGGCTACGTCGAGTCTTCCGATATCCGTGACTTCGATGGGGAGGATGCTCGCCGTTAGTCCGAGGATACAGAGGATATTGAAGATGCAGGATCCGATGATGTTGCCAATTGCGACATCGGATTCTTTTTTGAGAGCGGCGAGGACGCTGGTGGCCAGTTCGGGTAAACTGGTTCCAGCGGCGACGATCGTTAGGCCGATGATCGCCTCCGAGACTCCGAATCGCCTGGCGAGGGAAACCGCCCCTTCCACAAAGAGGTGAGAGCCGAAGACGAGAACGCCCAGTCCAAGGATGATGAGGAGTCCGCACAACCAAGTGGGATAGGTTTTCACCGGGGAGGGGTCTGCAGAGTTCTCGGAGGATTCCTTGCGCGCCTCGCGGATGCAATAAACTGTATAGGCACAGAGGCCCAGAAAGAGGGTTAGGCCAGCCAGTCTGGATACGGATCCGTGGAGAATGAGGAAAGAGCCGATCAGAGTGACGAAGATGAGAAAGGGGATCTCCCGGCGGATGATGTTGATTTGAACATTCGGAGGCCGGATCAGGGCGGTAATTCCGAGGATTACGGCGATGTTAAAGATATTGGAACCGACCACGTTCCCGACGGATACACCGTTGGCCCCGTTGAAGGCGGCAGAGAGACTCACCGTCAACTCGGGGGCACTCGTTCCAAAGGCGACGATGGTGAGACCCACAATCAGGGGAGGGATGCCGAATTTGGCAGCGAGTTGAGAGCTCCCGCGGACGAGGCTTTCAGCCCCGAGATAGAGAAGGAGAATGCCAACGAGAATCGAGATCATAAAATGAGCTGCAAAGCTGCGAAGGACAGATTAGGTTCGAAACTCATTGAATCCGCAAGCTGGATTCGGGGGAGGGGCAAGGGGTGATGGATTTGACCGATGTCCGGCAATCCTGGCCCGGAGGCTCTCGTCGTCTCGAGAAAAGCGAATCTGCCAATGAAGTTTCGTGATGTCGCATGGCCACCGCTTCAGGCCATCTGACGACGAAGATCCTCCTACGGGAGGGCATTCAGTTGAGCGCGGGTAAACTTCTCTCCGAAATTGAGTTTGCCCCCGGTTTTTACCGGTTCGGCCATCCAAGCTTCACCGCCACGGGTGACGATTCCCAGAAAGGCACCCGCCTTGGTGAAGGCAAAATCTCCCGCTCCCGGCGAGAACTCACCAAAGAGAGCGCTGAAGATTCGGTTATCGACTTCAATATGGTCGGGCTTTCCCGTGTTGATCCGGAACCCGGTTTCTCCGTAGCGGGAATCGGGAAGATCGATGACGACCAAATCCTCAAAGCGGAAAGGCTGTTCGCTGTTGGCAAAGGAGTCTACGCCGATCCTCGAAACAATTTCTTGGGAGAGCGGGAGGAATAGAAGGGATCGATTTTGCTGGAGGATTCCCATCTGCGGGATGCGGAACCGCGAATCACCGACTTGGAAATAGACATCCAGGGAATTGAGGAACTTGCGCCGGTCGGCATCGGCGAATGGGGTTTGGGAAAGATGCACCCAGAGGAAGTAACGACCGTCGATCTCGGTAACGACGGTGTCCACGGTTTCCGAAAAAGGTTTCTCGCCGAAGAGTCCAGAGCGGGCTCCCTCGAATTGCAACTGCACCCGATTGGCGTTCACCGTTTGGTAGATCTCGTTTGCCGTTTTGGGACGGAGGTTTTTAACCTCTTCGGTAATCTCCGAGGAGGCTTCTGCCAGGCGACTCACGCCTTGCGTAAGCGATTCGGTTTGTTGTCGTAGCTGTTCCTTTTCCTGACGTTCGACGTTGATCGTCTGGCGTGCGGAATCGAGGGTAGAGGAGAGGAGCTGTTTTTCCCGCTCGGCGGTGGCGACCTCATTGGCGAGACGGCGTCGTTCGGTCTCGACTTGAGCCCGTTGCCGCTCCGCCTCTTCCAGCGCACGGGAGCGAGAGGCGAGTTGTGCTTCGAGATTGGCGAGTTGTGCCGTGCGCCTTTCCAGTTCCTCGGCACTCGTGTCTGCCCGATTCGCAAGTTCGTTGACGGTCGCCGCCAATTTCTCTGTTTCGGCTGCTTTTGCCTGCCGCTCCGCCTCGAGCTGGTCTCGTTCCGCTTGGATCGCAGCGGCGCGCTTTTCGGCTGACGCTTTCTCGGCAGCAACCCGCTGGGCTTCCTTTCGAGCTTCGGCGAGGAGTTCTTCCCGTTCGGCAAGAAGTCTCTCCCGCTCGGCAATCATCTTTTCCTTTTCCTCCAGGTTTTCGCTCAATTCGTCGCGACTGGATTCGAGGGTGGAGAGCTCCGCTTGAGCTTGAGCGAGCTGCTCTTGAAGATCGGATTGGGAGGACTGTTCCGCTTCCAAGGCGGAGGCGAGGAGATTCATCATCGCCTCGTCCTGAGCGGGTTCGTCGGACACCTCTACGGCCACGACCTCTTTCTCGGAAGTCACCGGATCGCCGGTCTGCTCGAAATTGGCCAGAGCCAGAAGGCTCAAGAGCAGAAAGTCACAGACGATGAGGAGAAGACTCCGGTTCATGGCAGTTGCGGTCGTTTACGAATGGCGGCGCGGGATCGGAAAGAATCAACCGGGCTGATTCGCAGCGAGGATTAGCCGCCGTTTGAGGGGGCGGAGATGAAAAATCTTAAAAAAGGAGACGAAAAGGATGCCGAAGAGCGTGGAGGCATAGGCTGACATCAAGCTGGCTTCGACAACTCCAAGAGCGAGGAGGATGAGGGAGGCGACGGTTCCGCCCAGTCCCAGGTAAAGTCCGCTGTCGAAAAGATTTTCCTCGTTTTCCAGAAGCCGGATCTTCGTCTCTTCGGAGATCCTTTGACGCCGGATTTCGGAGAGCTTGACGAGGCAGAAGACGTAGAGGCCCAACTGGAGAACCAGGAAGATCGAAAGAATGAGAAGGGTGACCGAGTCGATAGTGATCGAGTTCATCATGGTATTGGCGGTGGAAGGATTCGTAATCGAAGCTAAGTTGATCGAGGAAAGTTCGGAAGTTCTCGCCTGACCGGGCTGGCGAAGGAGAGATGGTTCGAGGAGGAAAAGGAGGCTGGCCGTCAAAATCGAGGCTAGAATGCCTTTCCGCAGAACGTTCTGAAACGGACGAGGCTCTCTGAGATCCCGGTCCCCCGGGTTGGGGAGGAGGTTGGCGAGAGCTTTCACCAAGCAGAAAAATCCTCCGAGAAAAAGCAAAACCCGCACGGTTAGGGCTGTTCTCGGCCAGCTATAGGCGAACTGCATCGGTTGGCGGAAACCGGGAAGTTCATAGGAAGCTGGCAGAAAAGAATTCTTTTGGATCGGAAGCTCGGACTGCAAAAGAAATCGAAGGGCGCCGGGGCCTTCGTCGAAGGCGCTGGCCAAGTCCTCGTTACCCCGTTCCGGATACGATTCCAGGTAGGTCAAAATATCTTTCGGTGACGCTCCGGAAAGCCCCCAGCGAATGAGAGTCGATCGTGAACCGGAAGGTTCCGCACCGCGACGAGCCATTGCGAGGAAGTCGGCCGGATCCTCAAAAGACTCCAAATACTGGCCCAGGGCTCCAAAGGGGCTGATTGCTCCCCAGACCGAAAGTTCGGATCCAAAGCGATCCCAGCGAGCTTGCCCGAGAGGATTGGGGGAGGTGGCCCAAGAGACGAGTCCACCGAGAAAGGCCGGCTGAAAATTGCGCTCTTCCGCGAGGAATCCCGTCAAGATTCCCCCGATACGCGAGGGGAGGAGGACCAGCCGTTCACGGGGGGAGGATTCCCGGCTCGGTTCGACGGAGATTTCTGGAACGAGTCGGCGGACCCCCTCCAGATCGGATGTCTGTAGGATTTTCAGAGCCTCTGTTCGCTTACGAGAAGAGAGGAGAGGCTTTACCGCCGGACCGAAATCGCGCCCTCCGGGCTGCAACTGTCCCCAGAGAGGGAAAATCTCGTTATCGAAAGTGACATTTGGATTCCAGTTTCCCAGAAGGAAGCTCGCCGCCGCTGGATTGCCTCCAACGATATAGGACTCCGCCATTCTTGCCCGACTCGGACCTTCGCGGGCAGCGATTTTCACCACGGAGACATCGACCGCCCGAAAGTAGGCGGGAATCATAAATCCAGCCGCACCCATCACCAGGGCGAGAAGGATCCATACAATTATCCGGGTGAACCGCATTGGAGAATGGGATAATACGATCCCGCTTGAAGCAATGGTGAAGGTGAGCGAATTATCGGGACTCCGGCAGTGGCACTTCGGTTTCCTTCAGAGACGGCAAAAAGACATGTTCGACCGTCCAGGATACGATGCCCTCCTCGTCAGGTAATCGGGGCAGGCCACTCTCAGGGGAGCCAAAAACTGTGCAGGGGATCCCTTCGCTTTCACAGTAGTCCTTCATTTCAAGTGCGTAGGCAGGACTGTGGACCGCATCCTCGTAATCTGAGCGGGTGTAGAGAACCAAGGGCACTTTCGCGTTCTTCATCATGGCCGAAACCCTCTCCACCGAATGAGGCTGTTGGATGGCTAAGCAGGCCTTCAGTCCGAGGTCTTCGTGGTAGACCAGATATTCCGATACCACGGCTCCGGCGGAAGATCCGGAAACCATTATTTTTCCCATATCCAGATTGAATCGTTCCGAGTGCTCGCGAAGAAATTCAAAGAGGGGAGAGATTTCGGGGAAAATCTGATCAATGTCCTCATAGGCCCTGGGGCCGATGCTGCGACCGTTTCCATGATCTCCAAGAAAAGGGTAGCCGGCGGAGATCACGGCGATGTCCTTTTTCAGCAGATCCATGAATTGATCCCGAAAAGCGATGCCTTCTTTGGAGCCTTTAACAAATCCACCGCCGTGGAAATAGACGATCGCGGCGGTGGGAGCATCACTCTCCGGCATCCAGATATCAAAAAGGCAACGTTCAAAAGCCGGATTGTACCCGATATCCTGCTCCGTCGGTGCTGGTTCCGAATGAAGCAGGGAAGAGAATGTCGCTGCGATAGAGCGAAAGAGAGCCTTGATCGATCGATTGAACATAGAAGGGAAGATTTGAGTTAGGATGGCAACGGTTCAGCCTGACGCCAATCCACGAGCTCACCACGGACGGATTCCCGGCCCCGCCACCAAGAGCGGCTGAGACGAAGAGCCAGATCAATTTCGGATCCAACCGGTGGCATCCGCTCGGCCATCCTCCATCCAATCACTTGAATTCCCGAGGCGCCCGGTAGGTTGAAGCGAATATGGTCGCGCCCCATCAAGCGGGCAGGCTCCTCCAGACGAACCCCGTGGATGGCTACGATCGGCTCGGGGTTTTCCTGTCCGAACGGCCCCAGAGCTTCAATCTCGAGAATTTCGTGTCGGGATATTGCCGAAGGTTCGGTGACGGCATCGATGCGTAGCTTCTTTGGCGGAAGCTTGCCCCCGCACTCGGAGGTTACCGCTGCGGAAAAGGCTTCGGCAAAAGCAGGGAGGTCTTCTTCCTCGATGCTCATCCCCATCGCCGCGGGGTGGCCGCCCCATTTGGGAGGCTTCACGGTGCAGGTCTGCATGACCTCAAGAAGATCGAGTCCAGAAATGCCACGCCCGGACCCTTTGAACCCGGTTCCATCCCAACCGAGGACAATCGCTGGTCGGTGGTACTTCCGGGCCAAGCGACCGGCCACGATTCCTACAACTCCCGGATGCCAGTCCCGATCCCAGACTACGATTCCCATCGGTGGCTCTTCCCCGATCATTTCGATGGCTTTGCCAGAGACACGGCGCTCCATGCTTCGACGGTTGCTGTTCACTGTATCGAGCTTGCGAGCAAGATCGAAGGCCAGGCGATTGTCTTTGGTCATGAGAAGATCCAGGGCCAGGGCACCGGTTTCGATCCGACCCCCGGCGTTGATCCGGGGACCGAGGCGAAATCCAATATCCGAACTGCTCAGCGGATTATTAACGTCCACATCCGAGACCTGGAGGAGGGCTCGCAAACCATGATTGTTCGTTTTGGCCAATTGCTTAAGTCCGTGATGAACAAATACGCGGTTCTCGCCGCGAAGAGGAACGAGGTCAGCCACGGTGCCCATGGCAACGAGATCCAAAAGTTCCTTAAGGTTGACTCGATCCCGGGCTCCACCCACACACTCATCCCATTTGCGTAAAAGAGCATGCACCAGCTTAAAGACCAGACCTACCGTGCAATGGTTTTGAAACTCAGGTTGAAGTTGCTCCGGCAAATGAGGATTAATCATTAAGCAATCCTCGGGCAACTTCGGCTGATCATTCCTTGAATGATGATCGACTACGATGACTTGAGTTCCTTGTTTAGCGATCCACTCCAGTTCGACCTCGGACCGGGTGCCACAGTCGAGAACGAGCAACAAGTCTGGCTGGTAATCGGCAAAGGAGCGCTCCAGTGCAGCGATGCTCAAGCCGTATCCCTCCTCGAGTCGGTCGGGCACAAATGCTTCGACCTCTCCACCGAGATCCCGGATCGCGCACGAGATGAGGGCGGCACTACTGATCCCGTCGACGTCATAATCGGAAAAGACGCCTATGGACTTCTTCTCACGCAGGAATTGTGTCAATCGTGCAGCAGCCTCTTCACAATGAAGTAATGTAAAAGGATCGAGAATGTTTTCCAGTCGGGGAGAGATCCACTCTTCAGCCTGTTCAAGAGTTTTTCCTAAGCGGTGCACTAATATGCGAGCGGCCATCAAGGAGAAACCGGTTTGGCTCTTAATTGATTCAATATCTCTTATTGGAGCATCTCTTATTTCCCAGATGTCGTAAAATTTTGCCATACTTGTTCTTATATCTGTTCCGTGAACGAAAATTTGCCTAATTAATTTAAATAAATATTGATTTACGCCTTGATCTTTATCGGTTTAGGCGCTTGTTATGAAATGCTTCGAACAGATTCCTGTTCGAACTAACGTACCAAAATATGACACAAGACATCAGTAGTGAAATTCGTCGGCTGGAACAGGAAGCCGCTAAACTTGAAAAGCAAAAAGCTGAACTCCTCAAGAAGCAAGAGGAACAAGAAAAGGAGCTCAAAAAGCTCGACAGCTTAGTCGCCGACAGCGGGTTCGACAGCGCTAAACAGCTGATCGAAGCCCTCATGGTCCGCTTCAAGATCGCTCCTTCCCAGCTGAACAAGAAGTCAGCCTCCATTTCTTCCGGTCGTACTCGCACCACCGTGACCGCCGAATTGCGCGATAAGATCAGCGCTGATTTGGCTTCTGGAATGTCGAAGACCGCCATTGGTGAAAAGTACAACGTGAGCTACCTCGTGGTTCGCGGAGTCGAAACCGGCAAGTACAAGGATCTTTAATCCCTTATCGGGAAGACCTTTCCTTCCGGGAAAGGGAGTCTCTTTCGTTAGCGGTGAACCTTCGGGTTCACCGCTATTTTTTTCGGAACTGCGCTTGACTCGGAGGAGCCGGAAGGATTTTTTATTCGGTTTTCCGGAGCCCGGTGGTGTAATGGTAGCACAACTGATTCTGGTTCAGTTTGTCGGGGTTCAAATCCCTGCCGGGCTGCCACTCGGGGCTTGAGACTGGAGCGTTTCCCTGAGGCTTAAAAGAGATTTTGATCCTCAACCGTTACCGGAGCTGTGAAACTTTTGCTTAAGAGCCGCATGAACGTTGTCCGGCACGAGGTGTGTGTCTTTTTCCGTGTAGCGTGCGACCTGCTTGATGAGGGCAGAGCTGGTGTAAAAGTACTTCTCGTTGGGCATCAGGAAAATCGTTTCGATCGACTCATCGAGATTCCGATTCATCTGAGCCATTTGGAATTCGTATTCGAAGTCGGAAATCGCCCGTAGCCCGCGGATTAACGCTTGGGCGCCCATCTTCTTCGCAAACTCGACAACCAAGCCTTCGAGGGGAAGAACTTCGAATCGATCGGTATCGATATTCTCACGGATTAGCTGAATCCGTTTCTCCAAGCCGAAAATCGGGCTCTTGGGATCGTTCTGCGCCACGGCTACGATCACTTTGTCAAAAAGGACCGAGGCACGGTGGAGGACGTCGAGATGTCCTTTGGTAATGGGATCGAATGTTCCCGGGTAAAGCGCTACTTTCATTCTAGATCGATACCAGTGGATCTGCCGGATGGCAATCGCTGAGCGAGGGGACTCTCTCCCCAACGGGCGATTTCCAGAAATGCACCTCTCGGGATGGCCGAGCGGGTAGGATCAGAGACCGTCCTCGCGCAAGGCCGCGTAATTTTTCTTGTCGCTGTCGGCGATGAGTTCTTGCCACACGGAAACGGAAAAGCCGGATTCGCCCAAATCGGCAAGGTCTTCATCATAATGGAAGGAGTAGTTTCCATTCATCGTAATCCGATCGGCAACGATTGCCCCGAATACGGATGCGACGCTGCCACCTCCCTTGAGGTCCACATTCGAATCTGGGGCATAAATCACTCCGTAGAGTGTGCCAGCCCCGTGCATCTTGACTTCACCGACATTGTTGCCGACCGCATAAATCTGTAACGAGGAAGGCTCGGAACCTTCGTTGACGATCCCGTTTCCTCCCACGTTCATATCATCTTTAATGTAGATCTCTACGGAGCTGTCCGGATCGATGATCAACTCACCCTTGATGTCCGTCTCCCCGTCTACGACGATCGTGACGTCTCCATAGACCGTGACAGTACTCCCGTTTCCGATATTCAGGGAGGAGAGGTTATATCGGCTCGTATTCCCAGGAGAACCGATCGAACCCCCAGAGAATGTGGTTTGCGCGCCATACATGCTGGGAGCGGTTATCTCGGGGAAATCGGCATAAAAGTCGTAGGAAACGCGACCTGAATCCACATCGACTCCGGCCTCGGTATCCTCACCCCGAATCGAACCGTTCGGGCCGATATCCGGTTCTCCGCCTCCGGTGGCGACGTAGCCCCAAATCTCGGCGTTATTAATTTCCACAATACCGGAAACAATGCTAGTGCTTGCGACGGTGGCCTTGTCGCCGCGATTCAGAGTGCTGTGATAGCTTCCCTTGTAGGAAGAATAGCTGTCTACCGAAATTTTGCTGCCATTTAAGACGATTCCGTTTTTACTCGTCAGTCCGTTGGCAAAGAGTCCCCGCTTATTCAATTCGACTATAATTTGGCGACTGATTTGCGGGGTTGCGGTGTTGTCTGCCAAACCTTCCGCAAAGATAACAATGGGACGAGCAGACGGGTCGGTGATCACCTGAACTTTGCGATTATGGGCGATATGAAACGTCCGGGAATAATTGCCAGTGGATTCCAGATTCCAGCCATTCCAATTTCCGGTATTGTAGGAGTAGATCGCGTTCTCGACTCCTGCTTCCGCAAGATTCAGCGCTTGGAATGCCATCAGGAGCTCCCGACTGTATCGGTAATCTTGATAAGCCGTGCGCAGGTAGGTGGCCGCCAGTCCGCTGACGAGGACTCCGACAATGAGAGCGGCTAAGACCGCCGATCCGCTTCTACTGTTAGTTGCTGACCTCATGGTTACGCATCATAAATCGAGCCGTGACAATATCGTCACTGGTGGTCAGCGAGAGAATTGGACGCTTCATCCGTGCCTGAAGCTGAACATGCTTCACCTCAACCGGGCGGGACGTGGAGGCCTGCCTTAGGGTGTAGTAGGAGAATTTGCAGTCGGTCACATTCCCGAGGATGGTCATGGCCTCAGCGTTCTTGGTCCGGGAAACCGTTTCGTTCTCGGAGTCATACTCATAGGTAATTGAATTTCCACCCAAATCGGTGAGCATTAATTTGGTTTCGTCCGCAATCGAGATGTCATCTGCGGCGCGAACATCGCGGCCCAAGTAGGTCAGCATCTTTCGGGACTGACTATTCATTTCTGAATAGGAGATGACACTCTCCGAACCCTTACCGAGCAGTGAAATCGCTGCATAGGCCCCGATGAGTCCGAAGGTGAGGATCGCTACCGCAATGAGCAGCTCCACCAAGGTGAAACCTGAAGGAGATCTGTTGGCTTCAGAACGCACGGACAAAATAATCGTTCAGCCCATCTTTGGTATAGACGGTATCAAAATGGGCGGATTTATAGTTTGAGCTGTGTGGGTTGGGCCAATACGCCCAGCACCGAATGAATTTCTGTTCCGAATTCTGCTCCCATATTTGCAGAACCCCAATAAAGTCATCCATATGATCGGGGGCATAGCTGGGATCGGCAAAAAATAGTGACCACTGTGGCATAGACTCCAAGTCTCCCCAATTCTTCGTCCGGAGCTCCTCCATTTTGCTTTCGGCAAATTGAGTGGCGCGGAGGGTATCGCGACTGTTTTTAGCAAACCGAAGCCCCATAATATAGGCTCCGAAGCCTGAACCCAGAACCATCATGAGCAGGGTCATCCCAACGGCGACTTCGACTAAAGTGTAGCCCTTTTTGTTCGTAGCTGCCTGTGGGGTTCTCATTGCTAAGATCAAGGTAAAGAGGTACTTGCGAAATGTCATACCCAGAGAACCAATTCGAAGGGGATTTACGAAAATTTATCGGTTCTCGGACGCTATAGGAGCAATTCTGACATGACTTGGTCGGAAGGGGGAGCTGCAGAAGCCGACTGATGAGTCGGCAGAAATCGGATTCGTTCTTCTGACTAGATCTTCGCCATGACGACTCCATGCTGCGGTTTGCAGTAAGTTTCCTTCAAACAAAAGATGGAAACCAAGAGAGCGATGAGGCAAAGGATCGGAATGTAGGTCAGCGCGTAACGGAAATTTTCCGCGTCAAAGTTCGTCGAGCTCTTGTTTTGAAGAGTCAGTGTGACCAGAAATCCGAAAACGATGGGATTGACCGTATCGAAGAGCAGCATGAGTCCATTGTTTAGACCCATGGATGTTGCGCTCAGCCGTTCTGATACCTTCTCAACGATCATGGCAAAACCGACATTCTGGGCGCCTCCGGCAAAACCGATCATGAAGAAGATCGTTCCGAAGAGGAGAAAACCACCACTTTGGAAAAACTGTAGCGAAGCTGTGGCGAGCAAGGCGACAATGGCTAAACCTATGAGGACGATTTTACGCCGTTTTAAACAGTCGGAAATTAGGCCCGAAACGGGACATCCGATCGCATAGCCGATCCAGAGAACCGAAGCCGCATCCCCAGCGAGTTCATCACTCAATCCCTTGGCTTCGAGGACGTTTTCGCCCCACATCGCTCCCAAGGTGGCGATGGAGGTGTAAATCAAAGCGGAATAAAGAGCGACACACCATGCCTGGCGATTGCTCAGCAGCGTGAGCACCTGCTCCTTCAAAGGGGTTTTCGGCAAGAGAAATTGAATCTCATGGGGGTTGTCGGGTTTCTTTCCGCGGACAAAAAGGAGACTGAGTAGGGTCAAGCCAAAGCCCAACAGTCCGCTGACGGCGATGATGGTTCGCCAAGTCATATTCGCATCGTCCAGCAAAGCCACCAAAGGCCCTCCGGCGAAAATCGGCCCCAAGGTGCCAACAAACTGAGAGAGACCGGCGAAGAAGCCGAAATACTTCCGGGGAAACCATTCCCGAACAATCACCAGCAGGGTGATGAAAGCGAAGGAGGAGCCGAAGCCCATCAGCATTCTTGCACTGAGCCCCATCCAGAATCCTTGGGAAACTGCAAAGAGAATCGCGGAGCCCGCACAGATGGCAGTCGAAATGACCATCGTCAGCTTCACGCCGAGGCGATCGACAATAATCCCGACGGGGATCTGCATGAGCCCGTACGTCAAATAATAGCACGAGCCGAGGATTGAAAACGTCTCCGCATTGAGCCCCAGTGATTTCATCACCGGAGTTTCGACGCTCGACAGAACCGTCCTCAGAAAGAACTCATAAAGAAAGAAACCAGCCGCGATCGTCCAAATAAAAACTCCGACGAGGCGAATCCGATCCGAACCACCCGGGGCTCCGGTAGAAACTGCACCACTCACTGGAAAGGTCCTTAAGAGGAGGTTTTCTCGGAAATTTCCCCGAAGGTTCCCGAGGTCGTTTCGCCGGAAGAAGAGGTTGCGGCTTCGCCAGCGGAGATGGGCAGCTCGCCAACCCATTTCTGTAGACGATCGGCCACGTCATCGAGTTCTTTGAAGGTGGCGATGCGGAAGAGAAAGTCTCCTTCAAAGACCAGCGGCATATCGTTGGTCCCGACGATGACTCCATCGACTGGAGACTTCACCTTAACCTCCTGAAAGCTCCCAAGTGGCTCGGAGATGATAGCGAGAATATCACCCCTGTTCACGCGGTCTCCCAAGCGAACCTGTGGATGAGCGATCCCGCTCTTGGTCGCGTGGACCCAGTCACTCGCTTCCGAGAGGATGGGGGAGTGCGCCTCCTTGACTCGTCCTCTTTCCGGTTCCGGTAACATTTTGAGACGCCGTAGTAGTCCGAGAATGCCCCGCTTTCCGAGCCGGATCGCGTGAGGATTGAAACGCATCGCCTCACCAGCGCGGTACATGAGCATCGGAATGCCCGCTTCTTTGGCGCATGCCTGGAGGCTGCCTTCCTCTGGCTCAATGTCGACAGATACCGATACTGGAAAGCTCTGCGAGAGTTCGCGATTTGCCGGATTCGAAAAATCCGCATGAGTGTGGGGCAGGAAGTTGTGGTTTATATTCCCAGAGCTAAGCTCCAAACAAACGTCACAACTTTTAAAGAGGTTCTCGTAGAAAAGATTCGCCGTACGCTGCGTGTAATTACCGTCTGGAGACCCGGGGAAATTCCCTTCGAGAGTATGGCCGTCGGGCAGGGTGCTGCTGCGGTTCAGCATGCCAAATACATTGAGGACTGGAACAATAATAAGCGTACCGTGAAGCTTCTCGAGCAGGGGCATGCCGACCAGTTGCTTCAGGATTTCCATCCCGTTGAACTCGTCACCGCGCATGGTTGCAAAGGCGAGCACCGTTGGGCCCGCCTGCTTCCCATTGATCACCTTGACTGGCATGTAGAGAGGGGCATATCCGAGCATCTCCGGCAGAGGAAGTCCCAGCGATGCCGTCTCTCCCGGACTGATTGTCGCTTCAAAAAGTGAAAATTTGCTGTTCTTGCCTTCTTGGGTCTTGGCAATGAGGGAGTCCAGTTTGCTCATGAGTAGTCGTCTATTTAGATGTCATTGTCCTGTGAAGGGCAGCGGTTGGAAATGACCACGGGAACCGGTTGGGCTCCAAACAAATGGCCATTCCGGTACCACCCGGAGGACGTGACCCTAGGGCTCCTAAAGTGGACAATGCAAGGGGTAATCCCGAGAAACCGGAGAGCTCCCGATTTCAAAACCCTCAGAGGATCATGGACTTCCGGGTATTTTCCTGTGCCCTTTGGGGCAATTCGGGGCTCATGCGATTTCCTGGGAATTGTCGCTTAGGGAGCTTTACTCGGGCGCTCCCGCGGCGATAGTGGATTCAGGCTCGCTGAAAGAGAACGAGTGACCATTCGCCATCCCTACGAATGGTTGGGTTTAGTTTTTCGCCCCAAATTTTATTGGCTGCGGCCTGAAAAACTTCTGCAACCTTCTCCGCTTCATGAGCCAGGATGCCGCTCAAAGCCAACCATCCGGATTCGCGAACTCCGTTCACCAGCTCCTCGGCGTAGATGTTGAGGATGTTCGACTGAATATTGGCCAGCAGTAAGTCGCAGGTCCGATCTGTCATCCCTTCTTCGATACCGGCTTCGACAATCGAAAGACCTTTTTCCTCGGAGTTGGCTTCGGCGTTTTCCCGCGTGACCCGAACGGCTTCGGGGTCGTTGTCAAAGGCATGCACATCGGCAAAGCCCAGCTTCACGGCAGAGAGTGCGAGGATTCCACTTCCGCAACCGGCATCGATGACCGAACCGCCAGAACCCTTTTCCTTTTCGAATTCGACCAGAGCCTGCGCGCAGAGGCGGGTGGTTTCATGGCTTCCGGTTCCGAACGCGAGTCCGGAATCGAGATATACCACCGCGGAATCGTCTGGGGACTCAAAGGTTTCGCGTTCCCACTCGGGCACCCACTGCAATCGTCCGTAGGACCAAGGCCGGAGGTGGTGCTTGTAGGACTCCATCCAATCTTCATCGCGGACGGTCTCGCAAGTCGGGTCCTCTGGGAGGTCCGAAAATTCCTGTCTCAGTTCCGCCCATGCGTCACGCCCGATCTCCTCATCCTCGAAGTAACCATGGAGAGTCACCTCGTCTTCGGGGCGGGGGTGGACAATTGACCAGGGCGAGAGGGCCTCACAGAAGAAGTCTTCGAGAGGCTGAACCAGGTCGGGTAAGATGGATGCGCTGAGCTTAATCATGGATGATCGGAATCGATTTGAACTAAAAGGCTTCTTTGATTTTTCGGATTAGCTCCGTAGTGCTAAAGCCCTCCAGAAAGGGTAGGAAGTGAATGGACGTGCCGTTCTCCTCGAGAGCTTCGCGCTCCTCGGGGTTCAGGCTTTCCAAGGTGTAATCGCCAGCCTTCGCGTAGACTTCCGGCCGGAGGAGGCGGATCTCATCGGTGAGACGGGGATTGGGAAAGACAAAGACCTCCGACACGGATCGCAGGGATTTGAGGGCGTAGGTACGCTCTCGTTCCCCGAGAACCGGGCGGGAAGGACCTTTGAGGGAGCGAACGCTTTCGTCCCCGTTGATCCCGATCCACAGTTCGTCGCCCAACTCTGCGGCTTCAGCGAGATAGGAAATGTGGCCGGGATGGAGGAGATCGAAGCAGCCGTTCGTGAGGACCAGTGCCTTCCCCTCCGCGCGCAAGGTTTCCCTTCGCTCGAGAAGATCGCGCGCAGAGACCGGATCGGGGAGGGCGCTGCTCACGGTACTCCTACTTAAAGATGCCCTTGAAGAAGCCGCCTCCGGAAGAGGAATCGGTTTCGTCGCCACAGGCCTTGGCAAAAGCTTCGAGAGCGGTCCGCTCCTCGCTGTTCAGCTTTTTCGGAACATCGATGGCGACCTTGACCATTTGGTCTCCGGTCCCGGAACCTCGCAGGTGTGGCATGCCCTTTCCCTTGAGGCGGAAGGTGGTGCCACTCTGGGTGCCCGGTGGAACCTTGATCGATCCTTTCCCCGTGAGTGTAGGAACTTCGAGAGTGCCCCCCAGTGCCGCCAGAGTGAAGGGGATCTTCAGGTCTAAATACAGGTTGTCGTTCCGGCGTTCAAAGAGCTTGTGCTCCTTGACGTGGACGACGATGTAAAGGTCTCCCGAATGCCCACCGCGGATACCTGCTTCGCCTTTTCCGCCGGAGCGTAGGCGCGAACCCGTATCGACACCGGCTGGAATCTTGATCTTCAGGTTGCTGGTTTCCGTGACTCGTCCATCGCCACTGCACTTGGTGCAAGGGTTCTCGATCACCTGACCGGCACCCCCGCAGGTCGGGCAAACCTGGCGGAAACTGATGAAACCGCGCGAGGAGCTGACTTGACCGGCACCGCCACAAGTCGGGCAGGTTTTGCGACCCGATCCCGGCTCGGCGCCTTCGCCCTTACAATTGGAGCAGGTGACCGGACGCCGATAACGGATTTCCTTTTCCACGCCCGAGGCTGCTTCTTCGAGTGAGATCTCGAGGTCGAAGCGAAGATCCGCTCCGTCTTGGCCAGCATCGGCTCCTCCGCCTCCGCCACCACCTCCGAAAAACTCTTCGAAGATGCCGCCACCGCCGCCGCCCGCACGGGCGCCGCCACCGCTGAATACTTCGCGGAAGATGTCGAAGGGATCGTGGAACCCGCCGGCACCTCCGGCAGACCGGCCTGCGCCGCCCATGCCGCCCTGCGTAAAGGCTGCGTGACCGTAACGATCATAAGCGGCCTTCTTTTCCGGGTCCTTCAAAACCTCATAGGCTTCGGAAATTTCCTTAAACTTTGCTTCGGCGTCCGCGTCGCCCGGATTCTTGTCCGGGTGCCACTTGACCGCCATCTTGCGGTAAGCCTTTTTGAGTTCGTCAGCCGATGCGTTCTTATCGACCCCGAGCAATTCGTAATAGTCTTCTTTCGCCATGGATGATTCCGCTTAGGATTCTTCTTTTTCCTCGGATGGGGGGCCGCTGGAGACTACGACCGAAGCCGCACGCAATAGACGCTTCTTGAGGCGATAACCCAAGCGAACGGTCTGGATCACTTCACCTTCCGGCACCTCTTCGTGTGCTTGGTGAGACATGCAGTCGTGCAGATTGGGATCAAAAGTCTTGCCCGTGGGCTCTTCTTCCTGAAGCCCGTAGGACTCGAGAGTCTTCTTGAGCTGGTCGGCTACCATGCGGAAACCATAGGCTACGTCTTTCGCCTCCGGATGGTTGTCCGCTGCCTGAAGTCCGAGACGCAAGTTGTCCATGGCGGGGAGAAGATCCTCCACAACCGAAGCGATGGCGACATCGCGCAACTCCTCGCGCTCTTTGGCGGCCCGGCGCCGAAAGTTCTCCAAATCCGCCACGGTGCGCAAGTAGCGTTCTTGGTTGGCCTTGGCGGTTTCTTCGGCTTCGTTCAGCTTCTTGAGAAGCTCACCGGTCTCCGACTGCTCCTCCGTTTCCTCGGGCTGGCTTTCTGCAGCTTCGGTAGAGGTTTCTTCCTCAACCACTTCCGGCTCCTCCGCGGTCTCTGCGGACTTGTCTTCGAATTCTTCCTGTTTGTTGGTCGTCATATGTGAAAGGTACAAAATTGTGTAAACCGACCAATTTGGACAAGGTTGCCCCGGACTTCAACCCTGCAAGCGGGAAGAATTCGAGGAAACCCTGTCGAAGTGAGCAAAAAGAGGGGTTGGCGGGGAGATCGGACGCCCATTCCCAGCTCGGCTAGCGGTGAGAGGTCTCCATCAACACTCGGGTTTCGCTCCGGTCCCGGCCAGGTGGCAGTCCGAACGCTCGCCGATATTCGCGGGTGAATTGGGAGACGCTTTCGTAGCCGACATCAAAAGCAGCGCTGCTGGCGAGGGCTCCTTCGGCGGTGATTAGCCTCCGCGCCTCAATCAAACGAAGCTGTTTCTGAAATTGGAGAGGAGAGAGGGAGGTCACACTGCGAAAGTGCTGGTGAAATGAAGAAGGACTCATCCCGGCGATAGCAGCAAGGTCGGTTACGGGGAGGACCTTCTTATAGTTGGCCCGGATCACTCGAATCGCGCGGGAAACCCGTTGGGCGTGACCGTCTGGCCAGCCCAGTCGCCGAATTGCCGCTCCATGTCGGCCGGCCAGTAGCCAGTAGTGCAGCTCCCGAATGATCGGTCCGTGTAGAATTGGGATCGCCTGCGGTTGGTCGAGCAATCGCATGAGGCGCACGGCGACCTCCGCTACCTGCGAGTCGGTTCTCTCGACGTGCAGCCCGTTGGAATCGCTGGCGGTGGATTCCTCCATCTGAACCGTCAATTCGGCGAGTAGGGGGAGGTCGAGGTGAATGACGATTGCCGTGTAAGGGACTCCGGTCACCTGGCTGACCGCGGGGACATCCATGGAGACGAGTAGGGATTGGCCGGACGAAAACTCATAAGTTTTGTCGCCCCAAGTCACTTTCTTGCTTCCTTGTAGAACCAGACAGATCAAAGGTTCGTAGATGATGTGGTTCAGGACGCCCGTGCGTTCCGAGCGAAAGGTCGAAAGCCCGGGAACCGGAGTCATGGCTTCTCCATCGATCCCACCCTGGTCTTCCAGGTAGCGACTCACGAGCCCCAATAAAATATCGTCCATAGGGGAAAACTCTACCGCCTTTGCATCCCTCCGCAACTCGTCTGGAGTTTTAGGCAAGCGAACGCGAGGTCTGGGTAAAGACAGGAATCTCCCATTCGGCTACAATCCTACCCTCACTCAAAACAACAAGAAATCACAGCAAGGAGAAACCGAATGTCTACAATATCACTCATTACAGGCGGCAGCCGAGGACTGGGCCGAAACGCAGCGATCCACATCGCACGCAACGGCGGAGATGTCGTAATTACCTACCGCAGCAAGACGGAGGAGGCCGAGGCCGTCGTCGCGGAGATTCAGGCAATGGGACAAAAAACAGTCGCACTCCAGTTGGATGCGGGAAAGACCGAAACCTTCGCTGCATTTAGGGAGCAATTGAAGACCGCTCTGCAAGAGACCTGGAACCGCGATTCCTTCGATCATCTGGTCAATAACGCAGGTCACGGGATGACCGCTCCATTCGCGCAGACGACGGAGGAGCAGTTCGACACGCTTATGAATGTTCATTTCAAAGGAGTCTATTTTCTGACGCAGAGTCTTCTCCCTATCCTCGTCGATGGAGGGCGTATCCTCAATGTCTCCTCGGGGCTGACTCGCTTCTCATTTCCCGGCTACTCAGCCTACGCCGCAATGAAAGGAGCCGTTGAAGTGCTTACCCGCTACCTGGCCAAGGAGCTAGGGAGTCGCGGAATCACCGTCAACACGGTAGCCCCCGGGGCGATCGAGACGGATTTCAATGGAGGAGCGGTGCGCGATACGGACGACCTGAATCAGAAGATCGCTGAAATCACGGCCCTGGGACGAGTCGGCGTGCCCGACGATATCGGTCCGATGATCGCCAGCCTCTTGACTCCGGACAATCGATGGGTCAACGCCCAACGAATCGAAGTCTCCGGCGGACAAGCGATCTAGGAAGAGTTTCCGCCGAGACGGTCCTCAATGGCTTCTTCGAGGATTTGAACCGTCCGCTCGACGGAGCCGCAATTCTCCCGGTGCCAGGCCTGTGATTGAGAGGACAGTTTCGAGCGCAGTTCCGGATCGAGGGCGAGTCGGAGAATCTCTTCTTCGGCTTCGTCCTCATCCTCGACGCGAATGGCGCCGCCTTTTTCTTCGAGTCCGCGGCAGGCGGCTTTGAAGTTGCTCATCTGGGGGCCATAGACCATCGGGATGCCGTAGGCACCGGCTTCGATGGGAGTTTGGCCGCCTTCGTGCGGCGGAAGACTTTTTCCGATAAAGGCCAGATCGGCGAGGGCGGTGAACATCCGGAGTTCGCCAGTCGTATCGGCCAAGTAAATCGGGCAATCCGGATCACAGGGGCCTTGGCTGCTGCGGACGGTAACCGTCAGCTCCTCGAGCTCGATCGCTTCCAATACGTCCTGTCGGCGTTCGGCGTGACGGGGGACGAGGACTAGACGCGCGGGAATCCCTTTGTCGCGAATTCGTTTGATCACCCGGCAAAGCATGTCTTCCTCGCCCGGCCAAGTGGAGGACCCGAGAAGGATCAATTCCGGCTCTTCTCCGTCGCGGCAGAGACCGAGGGCCGAGAGCGCTTCCCGGCGTTCCTCTCCGTCGGGTTTGGGAGGGAAATCGACGTCGAACTTGAGATTGCCCGCGACTTCGACGGGGACGGATTGAGTCAACTGCCGAAACCGGGCTGCGTCCTCATCGGAGGCCGCGGCGATGCGCTCCAGACGACCAAAGACAAGCTTCTTGAGAAAACCCGCCTTGCGGTAGCGCCGGAAGGAGCGGTCGGAAAGCCGGGCATTGACCAGGAGGACCGGAACCTTGCGATCCTTTGCCTGCTGCAGGTGCTCGGGCCACAATTCACCCTCCATCAGGACGCAGAGGTCCGGCCGAAAACGGTTCCAGACCCGGTGGCTGATCGGCCAAAAATCGATTGGGAAATAGGCGATGAGGTCCGCCTCAGCTACCTTCTCTTTCGCCAATTGATAGCCAGTGCTCGTGGTCGTTGTCAGGATGATCCGGGCGGTTGGCTGATTTCGCCGCAGAGCGCGAATCACCGGCTCAATGGCTAGGACCTCGCCAACGCTGACGGCTTGCAGCCAGAGAGTGGGACCGGATCGATAGGGATCCGGCTTTGGGACGAAGCCAAACCGATCGCCGAATCGCTCGCCGTATCCTCCCCGTCTCAGCATCCGCCCGAGGTAGTAGGGCAGGCCGACCAGAAAGAGGAGAGGGAAGAGCAGCCGATAGAACCAAATCACAGCAGGGGGCCTTTCCCGATGGCTGCCTTCACTTGCGCAAGGGCAGCCCGCGGATCAGTCGAGGTCCGCGAGAACCTTGCGAATGAGGTCCTGGGTCGGCTTTGAGATCGGTGCCAGCGGCAGACGAACTTCCGGGCTGGAGATCATTCCTTTCTCCGCGAGGGCGAACTTCACCGGCACCGGATTTGGCTCGACGAAAAGAGTGCTAAAGAGGGGAGCAAATTTCTCGAAGATCTCCCGGGCGCGGGCTGGATTCGTGTTGGCAGCGGAAACCATTTCCCTCAAGGGGGAAACGTAGAGGTTCGAGGCGACACTGATCACGCCCGTAGCCCCAAAGGACATGAAGGGTGGGGTGAGGGCATCGTCACCGCTCATGACTGCGAAATCAGAGCCCAACTTTTGGACTAGCTCGGTCACGCGATCACAGGAACCGCCGGCTTCCTTCATTCCGCAGATCTGAGGATACTTTTCGTAAAGCCGTGCGACCGTATCCACACCGATCTCGATTCCGCAACGGGATGGGATCGAGTAGAGAATGATGGGGAGCTCGGTGGCTTCAGCAATCGCCGAGAAATGGAGAAAAAGGCCTTCTTGATTCGGCTTGTTGTAATAGGGTGCAACGAGCAGCAGCGCGTCGGCTCCGGCCTTTTCGGCTTCCTGGGAAAGCTCGAGGGCCTCTGTCGTCGAGTTCGACCCGGTGCCCGCGATGACGGGCGTACGCCCCTTGGCCAGCTCACCGACACGGCGGATGACTCCGATGTGCTCATCATGGTTCAACGTCGGTGACTCCCCGGTGGTGCCAACAGCCACCAGACCGTCGACGCCTTCCTCCATCTGCGACAAAACCAGCCGCTCGAGGTCGTCCCAAGCCACTTCTCCGTCGCGCATCGGGGTCGCCAATGCAGTTTGCACTCCCTTGAAAATCGAAATTCCTGCGGTCATTGCGATATGGTCTATGAGCCAATCCGCCTCCCTGTCACGTTGAAAAGGGGAAGGAAGTTGCCGTGGCCCGGAATTTCTCCCTCAAGGACGAAATGAATGAGCTCCCGAACTCAACTCCTCGAGAAAGTCGTGAGACGATAGAGTCGGCGAAATGATCGTCGCGAGTCGGAGCGCGGAATTCATTCCGCCCCGTTAGATTGGCTGCGCATGAAAAGATTCCCTCAGAATCAAAGGCAAAAGGCCTGAGTGTCATGCTGGGCGGAACGAATTCCACGCTCCCCTGTTCTTGCGTTTTCGAGTCCGTCCAGAGCCATAGGCTTGTGTGTAAGGATATGCTCGCAGGGGAGGGGGGGATCCCGCGGACGCGGGATGGGGTGGTTCCCATTCCATACAACCTCTTAAACTAGTGCCATTCACGCTATCCGCCCTGTGCCTCCCCGAGAGACTAGCTCCCATGGGAAACCCATTCTCGGATGCTACGGCAAATCAACACCGGCCCCCGGGCAGAACAGAGCCCATCCGAAAAGCCATTTTCTGGGTGGTGAAATTGCCTCAAAATTGGGGCAGCACTTCCGACTCCCAACCCCCATTCCGATACATTGCCTCGACGCTCAGATAATGCCGCCTTCATTTTACACAATGGAGTCTCGCCCAATCGGAGAAATCAATCTCCCCCAGTCGGATCTGAAACTTGGGTAGACCAATCATGATATTGAACTATAAATACCTCAATAGTTAGAATAATATTCCATAAGAACGTAAGCCGCTCTGCTCCGAAACCATCTTGACCCCGTCAATGAGGGGTGCAATATTCAGACTGAAGTATTAAGATGTTCTGAAAAATGGGAATTGAATCTTGGCTCTTCTTTCTTGCCTGTTTCTCCGGGGTCGCAGCTATCTTGTTTGTTCAAGGAATTATCTCGCCTATGCTCCGAGCCAAAAAATGGGGCGTTAAGATTTCGACCAAGGAAATTCTGAAGTTGCGCCACTGGTGTCCAGTTAAGGACGATTCGAGAGTTCCTATCTTGTTCACAACGAGTGCTTAATGGATAAAAAGGCATGTGACGCATTTGAACGTGCTGGCCGACCGTGGTCGAGTTCATTCTCAATAAGGGATGAACTCCGGACGCCTGATTTTCACCCAGATCACCGATCTCATCCATCGCGAACAGTTCAACCGCTGCATGTTGCTGCACCCGATGCCAAGGGCGAGTAAAAGTATGACCGCTCGCGACCAGTTTCTCGCCATGGCCTTCGCCCAGATGACCTTCAGGGAGAGTCTGCGCGATATCGAAGCGTGCCTGGACGGTTGCGCTCATTGCTACGCGATGGGTATTCGCGGGAAGATCGTCCGGACCAATCTCGCCTACGCGAACGAGAATCGGGATTGGCGCGTCTACGAAGCTCTCGGCCAAATACTGATTCGCAAAGCCCGCCGATTGTATGTCGAAGATTCCAACGGATTGGACATCGAGGAGATGGTTTACGCGCTCGATGCCTCGACCATCGACTTGTGC
>NZ_JACHVA010000087.1 GCF_014230055.1 Puniceicoccus vermicola
CCGGTAGAGCTTATGGCGAAGCTTCTCGGTCGACCGGCGCCACGGGCGGATCCCCGGAGGAGCGGGAACGAAACTCCGGCGACAATCCAGACACTGCCAGCGCCGGGTATGCACCACCAAGTCGCAGCGACTGCTCATCAAATCCAGATGACTGGCCCGCCGCTTATACCGGCCCTTGCTGTGGAGGCGATCGCCTCCACAGCAAGGGCAACGCTCCGGTGCCTCCTTCGGAGACACATGCACCTCACTTCGCTGAGAACTTATCGATTCGACACCGATCATACGGTATCCTTTAATGCCTATCTCTCTATTAATCATCGGGGACAGGTTAGCATCCTCTGCTGCCTGTCCCCACTTTTTGATCAAGAGCGCGCACGACTCCTTGATGACTTCTGGTGTTCAGTATTTATCCGGACCAACGCCAGAATACTGCTCTATAGGTGATCGTCGAAGCCACGCCATCACTATGCCGACCATCACGGAAGTTGCCGTACTTCTTAAGGTCTGACAGATCTTCGCGTCGGGTTTGTGCGCTATAATTTTGGCAAGTGCGATAAGCGGTTGAGCGGATTGTATCAATCCTCGATAAGGCTCATTGCTGTCGGCTGAGTTGACCCAAGATCCCAGTGATTCCGAGAAGTTATCCAAAAGCGAGATAGCTGCAGTCTCGACGATGTCCCACTTCAGGCGGTTTATTTCCAGGTTAAGGCGAACTTTCTCTGTAATCGGGTGATTCTTCTGCCGAGTTAATTCGTCGACCTTTTCTTTAAGCTTATTTGGCGAGCTCTCATTTTGCGGAACTGTTCGATACCGGGATCCGGCTAGGCCGCGTGGACAAATTCTCAACGGTCGGAAGAATTTTTTAACAATTTATGTTGCAACGAGATGTAGTTTTGTCATTGTTCATCCGTGACAACATACAGGTCGAACGAAATGCCTCTCGCAGTTCGCGAGGAGCTGAAAAAATTAACAACCTATATCGCACTGAGGTAGGAAGCCACCGAGGGCGTCCGGTTGGAAACCTTGACGCTACGCTCAATGGGATTTGGTGGATATTGTGCACGGGCTCGATTTGGAATCAGTTGCCTGAACGTTATGGAAAATGGAACAGTGTTTGGCGGTGTTTTCGCCGCTGGTGTGGTTCAGGCATGTGGGGATGGATTCTGCAGAATCTTACGGAACAGCACTCTGACTACGAAATCGCCTTGATGCTGGACGGCTCCCATATCAAGGCTCATCAGGACGCTTCCCGGAGTCCCTTAGATTCTGAACAACAAAAACTTGGAAAAACCAAAGGTGGCAGAAATACAAAACTCTCTGCTGTGGTAAATCTTGCCGGAAGAGCCGTTTCCCTTGTCTTGGTTCCCGGCAATGAACACGACAGTGTCAGTGCCATCGAAACCCTTCCCAAGAACTTGAAAGCCAAGTTCGTTCTCGCCGACAAGGCCTATGATGCCAACCGCATCAGAAGTCATATTGAATCGGCGGGAGGGTTCTGCGTCATCCCTCCTAAAGCGAATCGAAAAGAGACGATCTCTTACGACAAGGAAATCGGTAGGCTTCGAAGAATCGTCGAAAACTTCTTCTGCAGAATAAAATCATACAGAAGAGTCGCTACACGATACGAGCAACTCCCC
>NZ_JACHVA010000088.1 GCF_014230055.1 Puniceicoccus vermicola
GGGTGACAAAAAGGGGTCAGCCCAATGTTTCATGGTTTTCCTGCGATCCGAATTCCTCTTTCCAGGATTCCAAGACCGTCACGGACGCCCTTATGCCGTCCCGGCACCTCCGCCTCGCCCCCGCACCACGGCCTTCTCGTATCCTTGGCTGGCCGACGGTAGCCGGGCGCAACGGAGGATTTGTTCTTGGCATCGCCGCCGATCCGGATCAGGATTTAAGCGTGGGTTATTCGTATGATAACGCAGGACGCCTTTCGACCGTCACCGACGGCGCGGATACCTTTACCTACGGCTACCTCGCGAATACCGTGGGAATGCTCGCCGAGACCGAAGGCCCGGCCCACACCGCGAGCTACACCTACGAGCCCGGGCGCAACGCGCTTACCGTCGTGGAGAACGAGGAAACGGTGGGAACGGTTTCGACCGTATCCCAATACACCTACCGCTACGACGCCTTGGGGCGCCGGACCGACCGGGTCGATGAGGGATCCGCCTTCGCCCAGGCTGCCCTTTACGACTGGACCTATGACGACCGTGGCCAGGTAACGGCCGCTGATCGCTATCTGGGCCCCGATCCGGATAGCCCGGGGGCTTCGGTGGCCGCCGAGACCGATGCTTTCGACTACGACTTTATTGGCAACCGCCTCACCTCCACCTTTGGGACCGCTTCTCAGCGCTCTTACACGGTCGATAGCCTGAATCAATATACGGGGATCACGAATCCGTCCGCCGGCCCTACTCACGATGATGACGGCAATATGACCTACGATGGAGTGGGGTGGTACTTTGAGTGGAACGGCGAAAACAGAATGATCGAGGCCCGTAATTACGCCGACATCATGAATCCCAGCAGCGGTGCCGTTCGCCTGACCTTTACCTACGACTATCAGGGTCGCCGGGTCGAGAAAACCGTCGAAGAATACGACGTGCCCCTCGCCTCGATGCAAACCGTCTCCGAAGAGCGTTTTATCTATGACGGCTGGAACCTAATCGCCACTTTCAGCTCTCAGGTTTCCGGTCTCAGCCATCAGGCCACCTATCTCTGGGGCCAAGACCTGAGCGGGTCGATGCAGGGAGCCGGTGGAGTAGGAGGACTGTTGAGTGTCTTGGATAAGTCCAGTTCAGACGTTTTCTACCCGACTTACGACGCCAACGGCAATGTCAGCGAGTATCTCGACGAAACCGGGGCCATTGCCGCCCACTATGAATACTCGTCATTCGGTCGCGTTATCGCTTCGACCGGAGCACCAGACGATTTCGCCTTCCGCTTCTCGACCAAATATCAAGATAACGAGACGGACCTACTGTATTACGGCTT
>NZ_JACHVA010000089.1 GCF_014230055.1 Puniceicoccus vermicola
AATACGGCGCAGCGACTGGTCGTGAATCCTCCGGCAACTCTGCCCACAACCTCCACAGACCGGATCGTTTAGGGCCTCTAGGATGAACAACAAATGCCCTTTTCCCAGATGCTTGTGTTTATACAAAGTGTAGCCTTCCCAAAACAGGGAACATAGTACAGACTTCATGTTGAAGCGGTTTTGAAGTGATTGATGTTAGTGTAGTTACAACATCAGTTAACTTCGATTCCGCTTCTTTGCTACTTCTTTCCCGCCAATCGACGATGAACCAAAAAAAAGCCCCGGCGGATGCCGGGGCTGAAAAAGTGATCGGGTGATCGGGTGAAGCGGTTACAGACGGTTGAGGGTGAGGCCTCCGTCGACGTAGATCGCTTGTCCGGTCGAGTAGGGGAAGTCACCACGGGCGAGGGCGCCGACGGCTTTTCCGATATCCTCAGGGAATCCCCAGCGTGGCGTGACACAGAGGCCGTCTTCGATCATCTGATCGTATTTGCTGGTCACTCCGCTCGTCATGTCCGTTTTGATAACGCCCGGACGGATTTCGTAGACGGGGATGTCATACTCGCCGAGACGGGCCGCGAAGAGCATGGTCATCATGGAGATTCCGGATTTGGCGACGCAGTATTCACCGCGGTTGACCGAGGCGACGGTGGCCGAAATGGATCCGACGTTGATCACGGCGTAGAATCCCTCAGGAGACTCCTTCTTTTGTTCGATCATCCAGTTGGCCGCCGCTTGGGTCAGGAAGTAGGGACCCTTGAGGTTGGTGCCGACAACGTAATCAAAGCTCTCTTCCGAGGCCTCGAGGATGTCCTTACGTTCCTTGGGGGCGACCCCCGCGTTGTTCACGAGAACGTTGAGGCGTCCGTAATGGCCGCGGATCTTGTCGAGCATCGCGGTGCGGGCTTCAGCCGACCCGATGTCGCCTTGGCAATAGAGGACATCGGCTCCGAGAGCTTTCAGCTTTTCGATCGGTTCGGAGACTTGCGATTCGTCGCGCATCCCGTTGATCGCGATGTCAAAGCCAAGTTCGGCGAGTCGGGCCGCGCAGCCAAAGCCGATCCCGCGGGATCCGCCGGTGACAAGAGCGACAGGTTTATTGGTTTCACTCATAGAAGTTGGGAAGTTTAGGAGGTTGGGACGTTCAGAGGTTGGGACGTTCAGAGGTTGGGCGTTGGTCCGTTTCCGGTTAACCAGTTCCCGGTTTTGCGACCGGGAACTGGAAAACGGAAAACTGTCGAACTGGGAATTGCCTACGCTTCCAGCGTCGGTAATTCCAACCACTTGCGCTCTTCCGAGCTCTTGAGACCGTACTCGGCGAGCTGGACTCCCTTGGCTCCTTCGAGCAGGTTCCAGCGGAAGGGTTCGTCGAGAACGACGTGGCGGAGGAAGAGTTCCCACTGGATCTTGAAAGCGTTGTCGTATTCTTCCTGTTCCGGGACTTTCTGCCAGCCGTCTAAGAAATCGATGGGCTGCTTGATGTCGGGGTTCCAGACTGGGCGGGGTGTGTTGCCGTAGTGCTGGGTCCATACATCGCGGAGACCGACAATGGCGCTGCCCTTGGTTCCGTCTACCTGCATGGTGAGCAGGTCGTCGCGGCGGACGCGGACGTTCCAGGAGGAGTTGAAGTGACAGACTACTCCGTTTTCGAGTTCGAAGGTCGAATAGGCGGAGTCGTCTGCGGTGCACTTGTAGGGCTTGCCTTCTTCGTCAACGCGTTCCGGAATGTGAGTTGCGGCCAGGCAGGAGACGCTCTTGACGTTGCCAAAGAGGTTGTCGATGACGTAACGCCAGTGGCAGAGCATGTCGACGATCATGCCGCCTCCATCTTCCTTGCGGTAGTTCCAGGAAGGGCGTTGGGCCGGAATGGTGTGGCCCTCGAAGACCCAGTAACCAAATTCGCCGCGGACGGAGAGGATGTCTCCGAAGAAGCCGTTTTCGACGAGGCGCTGGAATTTGAGCATTCCGGGGAGCCAAAGCTTATCCTGAACGACACCATTTTTCACTCCGGCGTCGCGGCAGATCTTATACAGCTCGTAGGCGTCCTCGGTCTTGATGGCGGTCGGCTTTTCGCAGTAAACGTGCTTGCCGGCTGCCGCAGCCTGCTTGACCGCATTGAAACGGCGGAGGGTGCTCTGGGCGTCGAAGTAAATCGAGTAGGCCGGATCGTTCATGACGGAGTCGAGATCCGTCGTCCATTTCTCGACGCTGGTTTGGTCGATGAGCTTCTTGAGCTTCGTTTCGTTCCGTCCGACGAGAATGGGGTCGGGCATGATTGTCTCGGTCGGGGAGACTTTGACGCCCCCTTGCTTGATGATCGCATCGATCGACCGCAAGAGGTGCTGGTTCGTGCCCATGCGCCCCGTGACGCCGTTCATGATGATTCCGATGGTGTGTGTGTTCATTTTTTAATGGTTTAAGAGGTTGGGAGGTGAGAGGTTAAGAAGTTAAGAAGTTGGGAGGTTTAGAGGTTGAGGGTTGGGCGGTTATTGCTTGATGGATTCCAAATATCGGAGAAATCCCCCGATGAGATTGGCTACTTTTTCCGATTGCTCGAGTAGGTCTGAAAAGGTCTGCTTATCTATATAATTTGCGTCGAGAAGAGTGTAGGCTTGAGAGCGAAATTCATAGGCTGAGCCCAGTGCGATTCGAAGAAACCTAATGAATTCTTGGTTGGATCCTCGTCCGAAGCCCTCGGCGATGTTTGATCCAACCGAGACGGCAGATCTTCGTACTTGGTCACGGAGAGCGAAGTCTTTGGCAAGTTCACCGGATTTGCAGATTTCATAAGTGATTCGAGCGAGGATTCGAGACTCCTTCCAAGCTTCAATCTCTTCAAATCTTTGAATGCTGCTCATCGAATTCTTTGTAGTTTTCTTCTCTCCGAACCTCTTAACTTCAAAGCTTCTAAACTTCTCAACCTAGGCAGGCCTACACTTCCGCCCGATAAGCCTCGATGATGTCCTTCAAATACTCGTCCATGTCCCGGGCCCAGTGGCGCGTCGAGAACACTTCCACTTCGATCCATCCGTTGAAGCCGGCGTTTTCGACCATTTGGCGAATGCCGCGATTGTCGATGCAGCCTTCGCCCATGAGGCCACGGTCGTTGAGCATGTCGGCGGTGGGGGTCATCCAGTCGCAGACGTGGAAGCCGAGGATTCGGTCTCCTGCGCGTTTCAGTTCCGCTTCCAGTTGTGGATCCCACCAGACGTGGTAGACGTCGACGGCGATGCCAACGTGCTCGGCGCCGAGCTGATCGATCATGTCATTGCACTGACCGACAGTATTGACGGCGCTGCGACAGTCGGCGTACATCGGGTGGAGGGGTTCGATCGAGAGCTTGACCCCGGTCTTGGCAGCGTGGTCGATGCAGGCCGCGATCCCGTCGGTGATCTGCTTGCGGTTTTCGATGAGAGAGAGTTCCGGTTTGGCCCCGCAAACGAGAACGACTTGGGGGGCGCCAATCGCGGCGGCTTCGTCGAGGGCGCGGAAGTTGTCGTCGAGAGAGGTCTGCCGCTCTTCGGAGGTGAGTCCGGGGTAGAATCCGCTGCGAACCAAAGAAACGGGGGTCAGTCCGTGGTCGTCGAGCAGCTTTTTGGATTCCGCCAATTCGCGGCCTTCAAGCCATTGGCGCCACACTCCCACGCCGGGGACTCCAGCGGCCGAGTATTTGGCACAGGCCGTGGGGAGGTCCCACGGTTTGGTGGTCATGGTGTGGATGGCGAGGCGGTCTAGGTTTTCCATGGCTGTTTGGAGGTTTAGAAGATCAGAGGTTTAGAGGTTTAGAGGTTTGGAGGTAGGGAGGTTGGGACGTTAAGAGGTTTGGGTGTTGAGGAGTTGGTTTAGGGTCTTTGCATCGTCGCGGAGCTGGTCGGGGGAATTTTCGGCAACGAATTCCAAGGTGATATAGCGGTCGCCTCCGGCAGTGCGGATGAGGTGGAGGTATTCCGTCCAAGGCTCGATGCCATCATTGAGGGCGTAGCGGTCCTTCCAGCCGCCTGGGCCCCAGTGGAAGCAGTGAACATTTGCGAGGTGGGGGAGGGCTGCTTTGAGTTCCTCTAGGTCCTTGGGAAAGGATCCTCCCGCCCTCGGTTGCCAGAAGAGTTTTAACTGGGAAAGGCCCACTTCTTCGAGGAGCTGGTGCGCCGATTCCTGGGTGTCGGTCAGGGTGCCGCCGTGGTATTCGAGCGCCACGGTAATGCCTTTGTCTTGGGCGGAGAGAACGGCCGAGCGAATACGCGCGGCCACTTCTTGTCGGTTCTCGGTAGAGGAATCGGCGGATCCTTGGGTGCCCGCCCAGATGCGGATGATGCGCGTGCCGAGAGCTTCGGCGCTGGCGAGGACATCGGCGAATCGCACGGTTTCCTCGTCGCATTTATAATAGGAGCCATAGGCACAGATTGCGAGTCCCGCAGCTTCCGTTTTTTCGCGAACTTCCCGTGCGAGTTCCACGTCTCCATGGGGGACGTGGACATCACCGCCCCATTCGATGGCTTGTATGCCGGATTCGGCGCAGAGCTCGATAATCTCCTCGACGGAAAGTTCGCGGAAGGTGATGGAGCAGAGGGCGGACTGTAGCATGGGAGGATCGGTTGATCAGTTCTCGGTTGGCCGGTTCTCAGTTATCCAGTTCTCGGTCTTCGGTCGTCCGGTCTCAAATCTTCAACCGGGAACCGAGGAACCGAAAACTGGGAAACGGTTATCACTTACTTAAAGAATGTCAGATAGGGCTTCTCTTCGATGAGACGCTGGAGATAGACGGCGAGCTCCATGGCGTGGTAGTCGCCCCACATGGAGGATTCTCCGTAGGCGACTTTACCGGCTTCGGGTTTGTGGTCCCAGCCGTTGGGCTCGTGGTAAATGGAGTGGAGGATCAGTCCTTGGTGGTTCTCGTCGGTCGAGAGGTAGGGCTCGGCGAAGAGGCTTTGGGCGACTTTGAGGCCGGCCTTGGTGTAGCGCTCGGCGGCTTCGGTTTCGCCTTTCTTCTCCAGATAGCGTCCGAGACGGAGGAGACCTTGGGCGTCAATGGCGGCGGCGGAACTATCGACCGGCTCGTATTCATTGTAGGGATCGGCCGGGCGGTTTTGGTAGTCGCCCAGCTTGTGAAGCTGAGGTGCTCCGGTATCCCAGTAGGGGATTCCGTCGGTCGGCGTGTTGTCAATGAAGTGGTCGGAGGTGGCTTTCGCGCCTTTTAGCATCATGGCCTCAATGGCGTCGCGTCCGCCAAAGGGATCGAGTTCGGCGTCGGAGAGGGTTTCGAGCAACTCGAGTTCTTCGGAGAAGCCGCAGACGGCCCAGGATTGTCCGCGTGTCCAAGTGCTGAAACCGGTATAACCCTGTTGGGAGTTCGGGCAGCGGTAGGCTCCATCCTTGGTATTAAAGACTGCTTCGTGGGTAGTCCGGCCCCATTCGTCGTAGGAGTCGCGTCCGTCGCCGTAGAAAACGGAAAATTGCGCAGTCGAATCGATGTGCTGAAGAGCGCGGTCGAGGAGGCTGATCGGTTTGTCGCCTTCTCCCATGAGAACGTGGCCGAGCTTGTGCGCCTGCATCAGAATACGGCAGGAGCGGATCGTGTCGACGAAGAGGGAGTGTGGTCCGTTGAACGAGTGAATGAAGCCTCCGCCCTGACGCACAGTCCAGCGGCTTGCCTGGACGGCCCCGGAAACCTTGATGGCCAGCTCGTAGAAATGTTTTTCCCACTCACTTTCGGGAATGCGGCCTTCAATCATGAGGCGGCGCAAGTTGCCGTAGGTGGAGAGGTTGTTGAAGCCGTGGTCGTGAACGCCAATGTGGCTGACGTGGGTTGCCATGCGCTCAACAGTCTTCGAGCGACCGGAGGCGAGGCTCTTTTCGTCGCCGGTCGCATCATAGTGGAGGATCCCAATCCCATACCGGAAGCCTTCGGTCCATTCCGTCCATCCGCGCGTCGTGTACTTGCCTTCCACGGTGAAGACGGGAGAACCGTTCGACTCGTCGTATTCGCGGTCGATGAGTTGGACCTTCTTTCCTGCGAGGTCGAAGAATTTTTCCAGGCTCGGCTTGAGGTCAGCGAGAGAGGGTGCGGATTGGATGTCGATCATAGAGTTTTTTGGGGAAGTTAAGAAGTTGAGAAGTTGGGACGTTGGGAGGTTTAGAGGTTGGGAGGTTGAACTGAAGAGCAGGGCCGCAAGTCTTAAAAACGGTGTTCCTTCGCCAAGTGGGCGATGACCATTTCGCTGTCTTCGAGGATTTGGTAAGTGTGCTCGAGTGCGGCGTCGAACTGGAGAGATTCACCTCCGGAGAGGGTGTGTCGCTCTCGGGGGAGGGAAATTAGGATTTTCCCGCGACGGACCCAGCAGATCTCGAACTCGTCCCCGTGCGCTTCCGGTTTCTTCAGTTCTTCGCCTTTCTGGGCGGTGGCGTAGAAAAGGACGATTCCTTTATAGGCGACCTTCTCAAAATCAAAGGGGCCGGAACGGTAGGTCTCAGCGGTTTTTGCGTGGGCGCTGCAGGATTCGGCGAGGCCGAGGAGGTCGGTGCCGGAAAGGCCGAGGGCCCGCGAGAGGCGATAAAGCGTGCCCAGTTCGAGCACTGTCTGATTTCGCTCGATTCGGGAAAGCCCTGCGACCGAAATCCCAGAGCGTTCCGAAACTTCGGCAAGTGTCAGGCCCGCTCGCTTGCGAAGTTCGCGCACGATCGAAAAATCGAATTCTGTAGCAGGGGGTTGCACGTTGAAGATAAAAACATAGATATAATTTGTTTTTCAAGGAAATTTGAAGGGGCAAAAGAAAATTTACGGCATTTTTTCTCGACGCAGTGAATCCATCCCTGGCGAAAGTAGGGTCAGAGTGGGGGTAAAACGCTGATTTTAAGCGTTTTTCTCAGCAATCGGGGTGAAATTCGGCATTTCGGGCCTTGATTTTTCTTCCGGAGGCCTCATTCTCACCCGTTTTCCTTAATCCAAGCAAAGACTAGAAAGTTCCCACAATGGAAGACATCTCCCTTTCCGTTTCTCTCCGTGAGCGCGCCGGCAGTGGCGCGGCAGGCCGTATTCGCCGTGAAGGCAAGATCCCAGCGGTTATTTATGGCACCAGCGGCTCACGCAACCTTTCGGTTGACCGAAGCACTTTTCTCCAGGTCTGGCGTAAAGCTGGCCAATCTTCGATCGTAATGATCGACGATGGGAATGGTTTTTCGACCATGAGCCTCATTCAGGACGTGCAGCGCAATCCGCTCACCGACGATTTCATGCACATCGACTTCCTCGAAGTGAATTCGGGTCACGCGATTTCGGCTCACATCCCGATTCACATTCACGGAACCGCCAAGGGTGTTTCCAATGAAGGCGGTGTTTTGGACATTCAGCTTCACGAAGTGGAAGTTCGCTGTCTGCCGAAGGATCTTCCTCACCAAATCGACGTCGATGTCTCGGAGCTCGCTCTGGGTGACGTGATTCACGTGAAGGATCTCCCTGCAACCGAAGGTGTCGAATACTTGGGCGAAGAAGAAGCTCCGGTCGTTGCCGTCACCCATGCGGCTGCGGAGGAAACGGAAGACGACGAAGAAGAATCCGAAGTCGAAATCATTTCCGAGAAGAAGACCGAGACTGAGGAGAGCGAAGACTAAGTCTTTCCTCTCTGCGGAGTCCTTCTTAACCAACTGAATCATTATGGAACGGGTGCGTGTCATCATCGGTCTCGGGAATCCCGGGGAAGAATACCGAAAGACACGTCACAATGTCGGGTTTCTGGCATTGGACCAGATCGCGGCGGCCAGTGGAAGCCCTTGGGTGTGGGAACGCCGGTTTCAGGCTGATACCGCTCTCGTTGAGTTTGGTCTGCATCCGGTCCTCTTGGTTAAGCCGCGTACCTTCGTCAATCGATCGGGGGAAACGGCGGCTTCATTGGCGCGGTATTATCGCTATCCTGCCGAACGGTTTTGTGCGGTCTACGACGACATCACCCTCGATCCAGGGCGGGTTAAACTCTCGGCCGCTGGCAGTGCTGGCGGGCATAATGGGGTCAGTGACCTCATGAACCGCTTGGGATCGGGATTTTACCGCATGCGGATTGGGATCGGCGCCAAACGTCATCGGCAGATGGATCTTAAGGATTGGGTCCTTGGAAAGATTTCTTCCGTAGAGGAAGAGAAGCTGGCAGAAGCGTATACGACTACGCATCTCGGCCTTGAATTACTCGTTGCCCAGGGAATCGAACGGGCGATGAATCAAATTAACACGAAAAGCAAAGCATCATGATCAAGCAAACCAGCCGGAACTACCGGGCCACCTTTGTTCTCGACACCCGTGGCGTTGAGTCATCCGTGGAAGAACTCACCGAAACCTACTCGAAAGTGATCGAGGAAGTCTCCGGTAAGGTCGAGTCGGTCAAAAACCTCGGCAGCAAAGATTTCGCACGCAAGGCTGCTAACGGCCTTCCCTCCGGAATCTTCGTGCAGTACGAATTCATCGCTCCGGCGACCGCTCCCGAAGAGATTCAGGAAAAGGTCCGCCTTGACCGTAAGGTCAATCGAGTCATGGTGGAACACGCCTAAGAGCGTCTCCTCCACTCGAACCTTCACTACCTTTTCACCATGGCTTCCTACAACCGCGTCATTCTAATCGGAAATCTCACCCGCGATCCCGAGGTGCGTTTCGCGAGTGGGAACAATGCCATCTGCAAGTTTGGTCTCGCGGTCTCGCGGAACTACACGACGCGGGATGGTGAAAAACGCGAGGAAACCACTTTCGTCGACATCGATGCTTTCGGCAAGGTAGGCGAGATCCTCGGTAAGTACCTGTCGAAGGGGCGGCCCGTCATGATTGAGGGGCGTCTCCAACTCGACACCTGGGAAAACAAAGAGGGCGAGAAGCGCTCCAAGCTCAAGGTCGTCTGCGAAAACTTCCAGTTCCTCGGCTCCGGTCGGGGAGGTGATGAAGAAGGCAGCGGCGGCGGTGGTTATACCCGCAGCTCTCCTCCTCCCCGAGAAAGCTCTTCACGGTCCGGCGGCGGCCCGGCTGAAGATTTTGATGACGAAGACATTCCCTTTTAACCTTTAATTTTCAAGACAATGGCACAATCAGAAGTTCTCCTCCTCCAGCCCGTCACCAACATCGGTGGCGAAGGCGAAAAAGTTAGTGTAAAAGCCGGCTACGCCCGCAATTTCCTCGTTCCTCGTGGTCTCGCGATTCCCGCAACCCGTTCGAACGAACGTCAGATCGAATCTCTCCGCAAGCGTCGCGCCGAGCGTGAAGCCAAGGAGCTCGCCGAAGCCCAAGAGCTGATGAGCAAGCTGCAAGGTCTGAGCCTCGTCATCGTTGTGAAAACCGGCGAAGGCGGCAAAATGTTCGGTGCTGTCACCAGCCAGGACATCCTCGCGAAGATCGCTGAAAACGGGATCGAAGTCGACCGTAAGCAGGTCCACATTCCCGCTCCGATCAAGAGCATCGGCGACCACTCTGTGGAAGTGAAGCTTCACCCTGAAGTTCAGGGCGAACTCCGCCTCGAGGTCGTTTCGGAAAACCCGATCGAAGACTGAGTCAACTTTTCCCCGCCGCAGCGCAGAGAAACGACCGCTCCTCCCGTGCCCGCTCCGGCGGCGCAAAGGCGAGCAGAACTCCTTCCTCTCCGCCGCAGTGTCGGGAACCCTTTTATCCGGAAGCCGCTTTGAGCGGCTTTCGGTGTGTCTGGAGGGTAGCGGCCATGGCCTCATGGCTCATCTCGTCGAGCCTGCCATGGTTTCACGGCCCATCTATTGCTCGGTTTGTTTCGGATTTCATTGGGGATGCGGGTTGGACGAATCCGTTAAGGACCCGTCCGCGCCCCCAAGCTCCCCACCGGATGGCTCTGGACCTCTCCGCCTACGAGCATATCCTTCCACACAAATTCCTAGACTAACGTTTTCCTGTAAGAGTATGTCTAAAATGGAGCGCGGAATTCATTCCGCCCCGTCAGATTGGCTGCGCATGAAAAGTTACCCTCAGGATCTAAGGCGAAAGGCCTGAGTGGCATGCGGGCCGGAATGAATTCCGCGCTCCCATGTTCTTGCGTTTGCGAAACCGCCCAGAGCCATAGGCTTGTGTGTAAGAATATACCTACGAGTAGAAGGGGAATCCGTCTATTGATCGAGACTCCTCCCTTGCTTGTTTAAACCTTGAGCTTGTCGATAGGCAGGGGAGGGGGACCCCCGACGATTTCGGGGGTGGAGCGGTGCTGACCCAGTTATAATTTGCCAATAATTCTCTTAAATCGTCTTCAACCAGTGCCATTCGGGCCAACCCGCTCTACCTTCCGTTCGCCGATGGAGCCCTCGATGAGAGCTCTGTGAAGAACTTTTCGCTGGAGAGGATGAATCAGGCTGGAACTGAGGCGGACTTGGCGTAATCCTTCCGATCCACTGAATTTGGCCGGGGAGTTTTTGAAAATTTCTCCCGGCATTGGAAACACAGAATGGCTAAAGAATTTCAAAAGAAACGACGTTTTCGTGACCAGTCCCGCGACGGGGATGCCGATGAGGCGATGCTGAACCGGAGGCTCCCTCACAGCATTGAGGCCGAGAGGGCTCTCCTCGCGGCCTGTATGCGTGAGAACTCGGCCGAGGTGATCACGGATTGTATTAATGGGAAGATCAACGCGGAGTCGTTCTTCCGCCCGGCGCACCGCAATGTATTCGCCGCACTCCTCGATCTCAACGACCAGGGGAGGGAGGTCGACGAAATCACCGTCGAAGAAAAGCTGAACTCTATGGGTCTCTTGGAAGAGACCGGGGGCCGCGCTTACATTAATGAGATCTCCGAGTCAGTGGGATCGACCGCCTTCGCGACGAACTGGATTGAGATCGTTAAGGAGAAGGCTCTCTTGCGTCAGCTGATCCGGCTCTCGAATCAGACGGTCGAGAAGTGCTATGAGGGGCAGGACGACATTACGACCTTCCTCTCCGAGGTGGAGGCCGAGATTTACCGGATCGGAGAATCGCAGGTGGCCGACTCCGCGCAGAAGATCGGGAAGCCTCTGGATAAGGTGATCAAGATGATCAACGATATACTCGCCAAGCGCCATACCAGCTATGGAACGCGAACCGGGTTCCTCGATCTTGACCGGATGACTTTCGGATTTCACCCAGGGGAAATGATCGTGCTTGCGGCCCGTCCGTCGGTCGGGAAAACCAGTTTCGCTATGAACATTGCGGAGAACGTCTCGATTCCCGGGCCGAACAACCCCGATCCGAAGGCGATTCTCGTCTTCAGTCTCGAAATGAGTTCCGAGAGTTTGGCCCAACGTGTCCTTTGCAGCCGCGCCGGGGTGAACATGAACAAATTGCGCGACGGTTTCTCCACTCGGGAGGAACAGCAGGCGATCGTTGAGGCCGCTGGCGAGATCAAGAAGGCCGACATCATTGTCGATGACCAGGGCAGCTTGAACATTCTTGAAGTGCGGGCGAAAGCGCGTCGCGTCTCTTCCCGCTACAAACTGGGTCTGATCGTGGTCGACTACCTGCAGCTGATCGCCGGGATGGATAACCGGGCTTCCCGTGAGAATCAGATTGCTGAAATCTCCCGAGGCATGAAGTCGATGGCCAAGGAATTGGAGGTTCCGGTGCTCGTTCTCAGTCAGCTTAATCGTGAGAGTGAGAAGGAGAAGCGCGAGCCGCGGATGTCCGACCTCCGTGAGTCCGGAGCGATTGAGCAGGATGCTGACGTGGTCCTCCTCTTGCACCGTCCGCGCAGCGACGACCAGGAAGAGAACCAGCGCGCGGAAGATGTCGAGAAGATCGGCCTCATTCTCGCCAAACAAAGAAACGGTCCTACGGGATCCGTCGACTTGGCCTTCCTCCGGAAATACACCCGCTTCGCAAACTACACCGAAGAATCGCCAGTTGGCGGCGGGTTTGGTTGAGCCGGTTGAGTCGGTGAGCGGTGAGTCAGTAGTCGGTAGTCAGTAGTCGGTGAGTCAGTAGTCGGTAGTCAGTAGTCGGTAGTCGGTAGTCAGTAGTCGGTAGTCGGTAGTCAGTAGTCGGTAGTCGGTAGTCAGTAGTCGGTAGTCAGTAGTCGGTAGTCGGTAGTCGGTGATCGGTGGTCAGTGATCCGTGGTCGGTGATCGGTAATCCGTGAGGCGGATTTTTCGTACCGTGCAGCTTTAGCAAACGGATCCTGCCTCTCCGCCGTCCCCGTTCGACTTTAGTCGTGCGGTCTGGTCCTCCTTAGTCTTGAAGGTCCGCCTGAGATCTCAAGCGGAGACCATTTACGCGCAGATCATTACTTTCGAGCCGAGATCGACCGCATTGAAGAGCTCCTCCATATCTCTGTTCGAGAGGAGGACGCACCCTGCACTGGCGGGATGGCCCAGCTGATCCTCGTGATTCGTGCCGTGAATGTAGACGTAGCGGTCGTAGGTGTCGACTCCGGGGCCGCTGTTGATCCCGTCCTCAAGGCCGCGGAGACGGAGGATCCGGGTGGTGATTAGATTCTTTTGCTGCTCTTCCTCCGATTCCTCCCAGTAGAGTTTGCCGGTCGAAACTCTGCCGCGGAAGACGGTCCCTCGCGGTTCACCTTCGCCGATCAGGTCCACGATTTCATGAAGACCATTGGGAGTGCCGAGAGAATTTTCCACGCAGGAGGGCGGATTTTTCGAAGTTGAGATGACAAACGATTTGCGCAATGCCCCGTCCTGATAGAGGTCGAGCGCTTGTCGGGCGATGCTTACGGTCAACGAAATCGGTGTGGGGGTCGTTGACAGGTCGAGGCACTTGTCGATAAGAATGGAGAAATCTTTAGTATCGGGAGATGAATTCATGAGTGAAGGAAAGAGAATCGGAATAGTCGGAGCAACCGGAGCGGTTGGTCGTGAGTTGATGGAATTGCTGGAAGCACGGGATTTCCCGGTAGCTGAACTGCGTCTCCTCGCCTCGGCACGTTCGGTGGGGAAGGAGCTCACCTTTCGAGGAGAATCCATCGCGATTAAAGAGGCAAGACCGGAGGAATTCGCCGGGTTGGATTATCTTTTCCTGAGCGCGGGGGGAGACCGCTCTCTCGCCATGGCTCCAGCGGCTGTGGAAGCAGGAGCCGTCGTCATCGACAACAGTTCGGCCTTCCGGATGGATGACGAGGTGCCTTTGGTGGTTCCTGAGGTGAATCCCGAGGCGCTCCTCAATCATAAGGGGATCATCGCCAACCCGAATTGCTCGACGGCGATTACTCTCATGGGGGTAGCTCCGCTGCATCAGCGCTTCGGGTTGAAGCGGATGATTTGCTCGACCTATCAGGCGGTCTCCGGCGCAGGGGCGACGGGGATTACCGAACTCGAAGACGGCGTGCGCGCTTGGTCGGAGGGGAAGGACGCGAATCCTTCAACCTTCCCGCATCCGATTGCCTTTAACCTGATTCCTCACGTCGATAAGTTCCTCGAATCCGGCTATACGAAGGAAGAAGTGAAGATGCGGAATGAGAGTCGTAAGATTCTCTCGCTGCCGAGCCTACCAGTCTCCTGCACCTGCGTGCGGGTTCCGGTTTTCCGGGCGCACGCGATCAGCATCTTCGCCGAGTTTGAGAAGCCCGTCGATGTCGCCGAAGCCCGAGCCGCAGTGGCTGCCTTTGACGGTGCCGAGTTGGTCGACGATCCGACAAACCTCGAGTATCCCATGCCTCTCGGTTATTCGAGTAAGGTAGCCTGTGGCGTAGGACGCATTCGCAGGGACGAAGCCCTCGAAAACGGTTTGGCCTTCTGGGTCGTCGGTGACCAGCTCTGGAAGGGCGCCGCCCTCAATGCTCTCCAAATTGCTGAGCATTTGGTGCGGTAAGAGCAATCTTTCCTCTCCAAAGGAGGGCAGCAGCTGCGCCCACCACTTGGGTAGAAAACAATCGGGACTCTTCCTCGTGACCTTTCGAGCCCACGATTCCTGATCCGGCCGAGTGCGCATCCAGGCCTACGGGTAGCGCGAGAACTCATGCGAGAATAGGCAATCAAGGTAGCGAGAGCTTCCAGCTCTCGATTTGCAGTGGTGCGGCAAGTAGGGCAGTAGCTTCAGCTGCGCCCATCACGCTGCCCCTCAGCAACACTGCCCCTCAGCACCGTCGCCCCTCAGCGACACTGCCCCTCTGAACTCGTCCACCCTCGGCGGACTCCGCAAGCATGCCGCCAAACCTAGGTCAGCCGCTGACGGACGGCTTCGTAGAGGCAAACTCCCGTGGAGACCGAAACATTCAGACAGTCGACAGAGCCTTGCATGGGAATACTCACCCGATGATCCGAATTGTCGGCGATTTTCTTTCGAACGCCCCAGCCTTCGCTCCCGAGAATGATGCCGACGGGGCCGGTGAGATCGACTTCGTAGAGGCTTTCTTCGGCCTCGTCTGCAGTCGCGACGAGACGAATTCCCATCTCTTGGAGATTGCGAAGGGTTTGGCTCAGGTTGCGAACCTGAAGAAAGGGGACATCTTCGGTGCCTCCGCAGGAGATGTCGCGAACCGTATCGGTGATCCCGCAAGCGCCTTTTTTGGGGGCGATCACAGCAGTCACGCCAGCGCCGGAACAGGTCCGGAGGCAGGCACCGAGATTGTGGGGATCCTGAACCCCGTCGAGGACGAGGACAAAGGGGTTCTCGGTCGATTCGAGCAGGCGGAATAGGTCTGGCTCGTCGACAAGATGCACGATGGCCGATCCCCGGTTGTAGCGTGGGGGTTTACGCAGTTTCTTGATCGAGTTTCTACCCATGGTTGGTGGATCTAAGAGTGTTTGGCGGGTGGGCGCTGGAGGAGCAGACGAAGGGCCCCGTGACGGAATCCGAAGAGGTATGCCAGAAAAACGGCTCCTCCCAGCATGAGAACGATGACGGCGCCGACCCGGAGGTCGAGCCAATAGGAAATGAAGACGGCGAGAACCGAGACAATGGCTCCGAGAAAGCCTCCGCCCCAGATGAGGGATTGAGGGCTTTTGGAAAACTGGAGCATTGCGGCAGCCGGTGCGACGAGCATCGCAACCGAGAGGATGCATCCCACGGCTTGGATCGAAACCACAAGCCCGAGGATCACCAATCCGGTCAGTAGATAACCGAGACGGCGCACGGGGACACCTTGGCTCTCGGCGATGGTGGGTTCGAAAAGAAAGAGGAGGAGGGGGCGTGCCAAGGTGATCAATGTGATGAGGATCACTGCGGAGGCCCCGAATGACATCCAGAGATCGGGGTTGGAAAGGGCGAGGATGTTCCCGAAAAGCCAGTGCTCAAGCTCCATCGGGGTCGGGATTTGATCCAGAATGAGCAGCCCGCCCGCAAAGGCGGCGGTGTAGAGCACCGCGAGCGCGGAGTGGCTGTCGATCCGTGAGGTGCGCGCGACGAATACAGCCACGAGGCCAACGAGTAGGGCGGAGATCAGGGCTCCGATGAAGGCGGTTGCGGTGGTTAGTCCGGCGATGAGGATTGCGACGGCGATTCCCGGCAGCAGGGTGTGGGAGAGAGACCCCACCATGAGTGCGGATCGGCGCATGACGACATAGCCACTCAGGAATCCGTTGGTAAATCCCACGACGGCGGCCGTCCAGGCTGCGCGTTGGATGAATTCAAAGGAGAGTGGCTGGGAAAAGAAATCCACGAAAGGCGTCTACTACGAATTCGGGACGGGGGGAATCCTCAAAATCGCTGGGAGTAAAACCGGCGCAGAGAATTGATCAGCCGGCCAAATCCTCAAGCGGATAGGTCCAGATCTCCGAGAGAGTCGGGTGATACCAAGGTGCTTTCATGATCTCGTCGACAGTGGCACCGGTTCCGACAGCGACAGCCATCGAATGAATCAGTTCCCCGGCGTCGCGACCCACGCATTCCGCGCGATGGATCTTCCGGTCAGAGGAGCTTGAGAAGAGGCGAACGTATCCGCGACGGGCTTCCATCAGCATCGATCGGCCATGGTCGGAAAACGGAAACTCGGCAATTTGCAGAGAGTCTCCCAGATTCTCACGAATCGTCTCTTCAGAGGGGCCAACCGAGGCAATCTGTGGATCGGTGAAGACCACAGACAAGACCTTGTCATAATCGACGGGCATTGGCTCGAGTCCCAGTGAGTGGCGGGCGGCTGTTTCACCCTGCAAAATGGCGATATGGACGATCTCGTGAGGGCCGGCGCAGTCGCCTGCGGCGTAGATCCCTGGATGAGAGGTCATTTGGTACTCGTTGGTGCGGATGTGCCCGCTGGAGCGAGTTTCTATGCCGATCTCTTCGAGTCCCAGTTTCGCGGTGGCTGGCTTGCGCCCCAGCGCGTTGAAGAGGAATTGCGCTTGCCGAATCACGGCCCGGTGTCCCTGGCGGAACTGCACGGAAACTCCGTTCTCGTTCGGCTCGATGTTTTCGATGTCGGTGTGGGTGAATAGTTCAACCCCTTCGTCGATCAATGCTTCTTCCAAGACCGCAGCCATATCCGGCTCAAAATCGGAGAGAATGTGAGGGCTGCGCTGAATCATGATGACCTTGGAGCCAATCCGGCAAAGAAACTGCGCCAGCTCACAGGCGACGACTCCACCTCCAAGGACGATGACCGATTCGGGAACGGTATCGAGGTCGAGGATATCATCGCTGGTCAGGAAGGGAACGTCGGCCAGCCCGGGGACATCGGGCACCGAGACATGAGATCCAGTCGAGATTAGGATACGGTCCGCAGAGATCTGCGTCCCGTCATCAAGGATAACCGTCCGATCCGGACCAAGTTTGCCGTTCTGGCGAAACAGGTGGTAGCGGTCCGATTCAATCTGCGAGCGGCGGTGTCCGGCGAAATCGGCAATCATATCCAACTTGCGCTGATGGAGGGCCGCCATGTCGACTTGAGGGCGGGAGATATTAAGTCCCAATTTGCGGCTTTCCCGGGCCAGTTGAAGAACATCCGCCGAGTAGAGGAGCGTTTTCGAAGGCATGCAGCCGCGGAGAATACAGAGCCCTCCGAGCTCTTTGCTTCCGTCAACAATCGCGACTCGTTCGACGTGCTTTCTCGCCAGTGATGCTGCGTTGTATCCCGCGCTGCCGCCCCCGAGGACGAGAAAATCGAAATGATCTTGGCTCATGTTGCCCGGTCAGAATTGAGAGATTTGCCCACGAATGCAAGCTGACGATCCCTTAGGCATTAGGGAGGCAGATGGAGGTGGCAATCTCGTTGGCGGTCTCCTCGTCGTAGAGGTCGGCGACGATGGAAAGACCGAAGGCGACGGCGGTTCCGGCCCCGCGGGAGGTGATGAGGTTCCCATCCTGGACCACGGGGTCAGGGAGGATTTCCTGAAGTTCTTCTGCGACCGAAAAATGCGCCGTATAGCGCTTTCCCGAAAGAATGGCCGCTTCATTGAGGACGGTCGGAGCAGCGCAGATGGCTGCAACCAGGAGGTTCTTCTCGTAGAATTCGCGAACGACCTCGAGGACAGCAGGGTTCTTTCGAAGTGATTTTGCCGCTGGGCCTCCGGGGACAATCAGGGCATCGAAGGGTTCATTGCGGCAGTCGGCCAGGAAGGTGTCTGCCTGAAGGCGAACCCCGGTTTTTCCCTCGACCAGCAAATCCGTACCGGTTGCCGCGAGAACGACTTCGGCCTCGGCGCGGCGGAGAATATCAATCGGGCTGATGGCCTCGATCTCTTCGAAACCATTTTCCATAAGGACCAGTACTCGCTTCTTCATGGAGGAAAGATGAGGGACAACTGGAGGAGTTTCAAGGAATCGCCGGAATTTGCCGTCTGGACGAACGAAGATCAGACCAGCATTTTGCAACGGGACCGGATAAGCCGTTCTCCCCGTTGACCGAATCAAATTTTCGGTCAGTCTTGGGGAAATGGGAGAGTTTCGTTTACAGTCAGACTATCAGCCGACCGGGGACCAGCCTCGGGCCATCGAAGAATTGGCGGATTCGATTAAGACCGGAAACCGTTATCAAACCCTGGTGGGGGTGACTGGATCGGGAAAGACTTTCACCATGGCGAATCTGATTCACCAATTGAATCGGCCAGCCTTGGTCATCTCCCACAATAAGACTTTGGCCGCCCAGCTGTTCTCGGAATTTAAAGGATTTTTTCCGGATAATGCCGTCGAATACTTTGTCAGCTACTACGATTACTATCAGCCGGAGGCCTATGTCCCGCAGACGGATACCTACATTGAGAAGGACTCCTCGATTAATGAGGAAATCGAGCGTCTCCGCATATCAGCGACGAGCTCTCTCTTGACCCGCCGGGATGTCGTCGTCGTGGCCAGTGTCTCGTGCATATATGGCTTGGGGAGCCCGGAGGATTTTCGCGAGATGATGATCGAGATCCGTCCGGGAGAAGAGCTCGGCCGGGATGCTTTCCTCGAGCGGTTGGTTGAGAATCTTTACGAGCGCAACGACGTGGAGCTCTCGCGGGGGAAATTCCGGGCTCGCGGGGAAGTGGTCGATGTTTTTCCGGCCTACCGGGAGAGTGCGATTCGAGTCGAGTTCTGGGGAGATGAGGTCGAATCTGTAAAACCACTCGATCCGCTTACCGGTGAGACCGGGGAGGCCTTTGAATATTTCTTCCTCTATCCCGCCAATCAGTACATCACTCCGAAAGATAAGTTAAAAGGGGCCGTGAAGGAGATTCGGAATGAGTTGGATGGTCGCGTCAAGGAGTTCGAACAAGACCAGCGCCTTCTCGAAGCCCAGCGAATTCGGATGCGCACCGAGTATGATCTCGAGATGTTAGAGGAGATCGGTTTCTGCAGCGGGATCGAAAACTATTCCCGGCATCTCAGTGGAAGAAACCCCGGTGATCGTCCATTTTGCCTAATCGATTTCTTTCCCGACGATTTCCTCCTCATCATTGATGAGAGTCATGTAACGGTCCCGCAAATCGGGGCCATGTTCAACGGGGACCATTCGCGCAAGAGCCGCCTCGTTGATTTCGGTTTCCGCCTTCCTTCCGCTCTCGATAACCGCCCCCTCAAGCCAGACGAATTCCGTGAAGTCACCGGTCAGACCCTTTTCGTCTCCGCAACCCCCGCTCCGTATGAGATAGGGATCTCTCAGAAAGTTGCCGAGCAGATCATCCGCCCAACCGGATTGGTAGACCCCATCATGGAGATCCGGCCGATCAAGGGACAGGTGGAGGATACCATGGCCGAAATCCGCAATACCCGTGAGAATGGAGACCGGACCTTAGTCACTACCTTGACCAAGAGAATGTCCGAGGACATTGCCGACTATCTACGGGAAGATGGGATCTCAGTAGAATATTTGCACTCAGACATTGATGCGATCGAGCGGGTTGAAATTTTGAGGCGGCTACGTTCAGGAGAATTTGATGTTCTGGTCGGAGTCAACCTCCTGCGAGAAGGCCTGGACCTCCCCGAAGTGGCCCTAGTCGTAATTCTCGATGCCGACAAAGAAGGCTTCCTCCGAAGTGAAACCAGCCTGATCCAGACCGCAGGTCGCGCCGCCCGCCATGAAAAGGGGAGAGTCATCCTCTACGCAGACCGCATCACTGGATCCATGCAAAGGGCCATTGATGTGACTGAGTACCGCCGCGAGAAACAGCTCGCCTACAACAAAGAGCACGGCATCACTCCAACTGGAGTACGAAGAAAGGATCAATCCAGCCTACATCGCCCCAAAGAAGAACCTACCCCCATGGTAGTAGCCGAAGGAGTAGGGGACGAGGACGTAGCCGCCGTCATTGCCGAATTGGAAGAAGAGATGCAGCAAGCCTCCCTCGACCTTGAATTCGAACGCGCCGCAATTCTCCGAGACCAGATCCAGGCGCTACGCGATGGAGAAGCAACATTACCCAGTTTTTCCGGTGGAAAAAGCACCCGAAAGAAGAAGGCCAAGGGTGGGAAATACCGGCAGAAGAAGAGGTGATTGAAATCAATGATCAACATAATGTATTCAGATTATTGGATTTAATAGAAACGTTCTATTAAATTTGACGATAATACATCGATAGGTGATAGTAGGGTATGGGCAGACGCAGACATCGTATTTCGGATCAATTGGCTTATTATCATCTGATGAGTCGGACTGTGAACGGAGAAGCTCTCTTCGGGGATCGGGAGAGGGAGGTGTTGCGGAAGATGATCTGGCAGGTTGCTGAGTTTTCTGGGGTTCGGGTGGTTACTTATGCGGTCATGAAGAACCATTTCCATATTTTGGTGGAGGTGCCACCAGCAGGGACGGAGGTTTCGGATGAGGAGTTGGTTCGTCGGTATCGGAAATTGTATCCTAAGCCTACGCCTTGGAATCCGATGCCTGCGGAGGTTTTGGAGGGGCATTTGAAGGATAACTTTCTTGATGGGAGGGAGTTGCGCAAGGAGCTTACCCGAAGGATGCATGATGTATCGGAGTTTATGCGGACTCTGAAGCTTCGGTATACGCTTTGGTTTAACCGGTCGCGTGATCGTTTTGGGCCGCTTTGGTCGGCTCGATTTAAGAGTGTGCTGGTCGAAGGGGATCGGTGGGCTTTGCGGACAGTGGCGGCCTATATTGACCTGAACGCGGTTCGGGCCGGGCTGGTTTCGGATCCTAAGGATTATCGGTTTTGCGGGTATGCGGAGGCTCTCGGCGGTGGCCGATTGGCTCGGGCTGGGCTCTCGGTGGTGGATAAGGACCTGGCTGGTTATCGGCAGACTTTGTATGGGGCTGGCGATGGTGAGAAAGAGGGGAAAGCGTCTATTTCTCACGAAGAAGCGGTTCGGGTTTTGCGGGAGGAGAAGGGGAAGTTGCCTCTTTCAGTGGTTTTGCGGTGCCGGGTGAGGTATTTTTCGGACGGGATGGTGCTGGGATCGGAGGACTTTGTGCGAAAGGTCCGAGAAGATGAACCGGAGGGGAGGCGGGCGCGAAGACCTCACCCTCTACGGGGGAGTTATTGGAATGGGCTTGCCGTCGGGACTGGATTGCGGAAGCGCTTGTTTGAGTAGTCGGTAGCTACTCGCAGCTTTCCCGGCTGCCTTGAATTAGGAAGAAGTTGGGAGATTCTGGGTCGCTCCTATGGCTTCTAGCCGTTGGTTTACGCGATCGAAAATGCTCTGTGGATCCAAGCCGAAGGCTTGGCGGAGGTCTTTATTCGAGTTGCCGTGTTCGATAAATTGATCGGGCCAACCAATCCGCTCTACGGGGGTTGGGATTCCGGCATCGGAGAGATCCTCTAAGACGGCTGTGCCAAATCCGCCGGTGCGGACGTGATCCTCCAGGGTTACGATGAGTTTGGCGGATTTTGCCTGTTCCTGGAGGAGGGCGCTGTCGATTGGCTTGGCGAAGCGGGCGTTGACTACTCCTACACTCAGGTCGCTGATTTCGGCGATTCTAGAGGCTATGGTTTCGGCTTCGGAAATCATTGTTCCCAAGGCCCAAATTTGGACGTCTTGGCCTTGGCGGATCACTTCTGCTTTTCCAATTTCGAGGATTTTGGGTTCCTTTTTGATCGGAACTCCCGTGCCGCTGCCGCGGGGGTATCGAATGAAGGCAGGGCCCTGATGCTGCAGTCCGGTCGCAACCATATCGGTGAGTTCATCCTCATTTTGAGGCTGCATGATGACGGTCCGCGGTACTCCGCGCAGGTAGGCGATATCGAAAAGTCCGTGGTGGGTGGCACCGTCGTTCGGAGAAAGTCCGGCGCGGTCCATACAGAAGAGGACCGGTAGGTTTTGCAGGCAAATGTCGTGGATGATGGGGTCGATTCCCCGCTGGAGAAATGTGGAATAGATGGCGCAGACGGGATGGAGCCCGTTGGTGGCCATTCCCGCGGCGAAGAGAACGGCGTGCTCTTCGGCAATCCCTACATCATAATACTGCTGCGGGAGGCTGTCGCGCAACTTATCGAAACCCGTTCCGCTCGGCATGGCAGCGGTTATTCCGACGATGGTCTTGTCCTTTTTGCAGTGAGCGACTACGGCTTCGCCGACAACATCTTGATACTTGGGGGGACTTCCCGGAGCGCCGGGTTTGGAGGACCCTGTCTCCGGATCGAAGGGGGAGGTGCCGTGAAAGCGCTCGGGTTGAGCGATCGCGACATCACTTCCTTTGCCCTTTTTAGTGATGACGTGAAGGACTAGTGGTTCTGGAGCGTTGCGCGCGAACTTGAGGTATTGTTCGAGCTCGCCAATATTGTGGCCATCAATCGGCCCGATGTAGCGGAGGCCGAAATTTTCGAAAATGGAGGAGGAGGCAAAAAAGTCTTTGGTCTCCCGTTTCCACTTGGAGCCAAGGCGGATGAGGGACTCTCCTCCGGGAACGCGTTTGAGGAATGCTTCAAAATCCTCATTCATCCGATTGTAGATCGGAGTCGTGATGAGTTCGTTGAAATAGCGGGAGAGGGCGCCGACGTTTTTGTCGATGGACCATTCATTGTCGTTGAGGATGACGACTAGCCGCTTGGTCGAATCGGTAATGTTGTTCAGGGCTTCGAGAGTGATCCCGCAGGTAAAGGCGGCGTCGCCACAGACGGCCACGACGTTTTCATCGGTCCCCCGCTGATCCCGGGCGGCAGCCATGCCGAGTGCGGCGGAGAGGGCAGTGCCCGCGTGTCCGGCGCCGTAGCAGTCGTGCTCGCTTTCTTCGCGGTTGAGGAATCCGCTATAACCGTCCTTTTGCCGGATCAAGTTGAACTTCTCGTCATTGCGGCCGGTGAGAAGCTTGTGGACGTAGCCCTGATGGGAGACGTCGAATACGAAGCGGTCCTTGGGAGTGTCAAAAATGCGATGGAGGGCGATTGTGAGCTCGACGACGCCCAGATTGGGGCCGACGTGACCTCCATTGGCGGCCGTTACTTCAATGATGCGCTTGCGGATTTCCGTGGCAAGCGGTTCCAGTTGGCTCTTGTCGAGGGCCTTTACGTCTCCGGGATTCCGGATTTTGCTAAGAATGGATTCGGGATTCACTTCGATTGATTCTCTTCGGGGGTGGTCCCTTCGTCAAATGGTTCAAGGGAGAGTTCCTCATCTTCGCGCACTTTTTCGATGCGAAGAGCGGCTTCATTGAGTCGTTTGTGGCAAGTCTTGAGCAGTTTCATTCCCTTTTCGTAGTCCTTTACCAAGTCGTCGAGGGAGGGCTCGTCTTCCTCCAGACGGGAGACGATTTCCTGCAGCTGCCCATAGGCCTCTTCATAGGAAAATTTTTCCAATTCCATTTTGCTCATTCTGAAGGGTATCTTGAGGGTTGAATGGGCAATCACAAGCCGTCTCCCCATCTTTCTTGCAAAATTTCCCGCAAGCGCGTCCATTTGTCTGGATGACCGCACCCATTTTTGCAGCCATAATCCTCCTCACCCTGAAGTGTTGCTTCGAGTTTTTTCTCGAAAAGCTAAATTCCACGCATGTGGAGGAGAAGCGGCATCGCATCCCTTCGGTTTTTCAGAAAGTCTTCGATCGCGAGACGTTTGACAAGGCGAACGACTACACCTTGGCAAAGTCGTCCTTGAGCCGAAAGGAGACGATTTACGACGCCGCCGTGCTGGCCGTAATCTTAGTTTTCACCATTATCCCTGTGATTTATAACGGCCTTTCGGGATGGCTGGGTTTTGGGCTCTGGGCGCAGGCGTTTACGTTTGTGACGATTCTCTTCGCCTTATCGCTGCCGGGGCTGCCCTTCGAATGGTATTCTCAGTTTCGTCTGGAAGAGTCGTTCGGTTTTAACAAAACAACGCCGAAGCTTTGGTGGACGGACAAGATCAAGGGGCTGGTGTTGACGTATGTCATCGGGGTGCCGCTATCGGCCCTCATTCTGTGGATTGCGCTGAGTTTTCCCTCCACCTGGTGGATTATCGGGTTTGCTGTGGTCTTTGGGTTCCAGTTGTTGATGCTGGTGCTCTATCCAGTCTTGATTGTTCCTCTTTTCAATAAGCTCAAGCCGCTTGAGGATGGTGATTTGAAGGATCGACTGATGTCGTTGGCGGATCGCACTGGTTTCAAGGCGAAGACGATTCAGGTTATCGACGGAAGCAAGCGTTCTTCGCATTCGAATGCCTACTTTACGGGCTTTGGGCGTTTTCGGAGGATTGTCCTGTTCGACACTCTCATCGAGCAGTTGAGTCCGAAGGAAATCGAGGCGGTTTTGGCGCACGAGATTGGTCATTACCGCAAAGGGCACATCCCGCGGATGATTGGAATCTCGATGGTGAGCATGGCTTTTGGCTTTTGGCTTTTGCAGTGGCTTTCCATGCAGGATTGGTTTGTCGGCGGATTTGGGTTCACGATGAGTCCGGTGGAATACGGGAACTTGGCCCGTTTCGTTCCGGCTTTCATCCTCTTCATCATTCTCGGCGGATTGGTGACCTTCTGGATCTCCCCGCTGTTCAACTGGATGTCGCGCAAACACGAATATGAGGCGGATCGTTTCGCCCGGGATGCCATGGGCTCCTCACGGCACCTGATTTCGGCATTGCGGGTCATGTATAAGAAGAATCTGGGGAATCTCATTCCGCATCCGAGTTACAGTCGGTTCTATTATTCCCACCCGACCTTGCGGGAGCGGGAGAAAAGCCTGAGAGAGGGCGAACCGGAAGGGAATGATCCGAAGGAGCCACAGGAACCAGCCGTCGAAAGTCCTTCCTGATGAAGAATTGGGCCGCATGGGTTCTCCTCCTCGTCTGCACTGCAGCGTGGGGAGAAGATGTGCGGGTAGCGACGTTGAATCTCAGGAACTACCTTGTTCAAGATCGACGGATAGACGGCCAGTGGCGTCCCGAGCATCCGAAGCCAGAGGCTGAGAAAACGGCGATCCGCCGCGCGATTGAGGAAATCGATCCGGACATTCTCGCCATGCAGGAAATGGGGGCTTGGCCTTTTCTGCAGGAGTTGAAGCGAGACCTGGAAGCGGACGGGGTCGATTTCCCCTACGCGGTGTACTTCGAGGCTTCGGATCCAGTGCGCCACTTGGCGGTTCTCTCCAAAGTGGAGCCGATTGAAGTCATTCCGCACCGCGATCTCGACTTTCCCTACGAAGGTGAACGCTTACGAGTAAAGCGCGGCTTGCTCGAAGTGGTCTTCCCCGTGGGCAAGTCCGAGGAGGAGACTTGGAGTCTCTTCGTCGTGCATCTGAAGAGTCGGTGGTCTGAGGTCGATGCGGATCCACAGTCAAGCGAACGTCGTACCAAGGAAGCCCAAGCCGCGCGCGACCGAATCCTCGAGCGATATCCGAATGGGGAGGGGCGTTACTTGATCACGGGGGATTTTAATGACCACCGGGCGAGCGCCCCGTTGCGGCGCTTCCAGCGGAGAGGGTCCGTTGAAATCGCCCGCATCGTCGAATCGTTTGATTCCCGCGGAGAAAAGTGGACTTTTTACTACGACGATGAGGACGTATACGAGCGAGTTGATTTCTTTCTCGCTTCGCGAGAGATGTCTCCCCTTGTCGTCGGGAATGAAGGGACGATTTTCGATCCGTTTTACATCCGTAATGGGACCGACCATCGCCCGGTTTTCCTCGATTTGGATTTTGCGGGGCTTTGAGCTGGAGGAGAGTCTCGGTCGCCCCAGAAAGGAATTTTTCCCTCAGAATTCTTGCTTTCCGAAAATCACTCTGCTTGAGTCATAGTTTCTCTTTTCGGGATGTAGCTCAGTCTGGCAGAGCGCTGCGTTCGGGACGCAGAGGTCGCTGGTTCGAATCCAGTCATCCCGACCATGCTGATCACTGACCAGCGAAATCAGCTATGACGAGCTCTTTAAGGAATTGAAAAATGCGACGTATTTTTCGATTTCGAACATTTTGGTTTGGAAGCCATTGGCACCCAGCTCGCGGGCTTTTTCGACATCGTGGGGGTCGTCGGAATTCGTGAGCATGATAATGATCGGGATGTCCGCAAACTCTTCCTGTTTTCGCAGTTCGGCGATGGTGTCGAAGCCGTTGAGCATGGGCATGTTGATGTCGAGGAGGACGAGAGCGGGAGTGGGTTCCTCCCCGGTCTTCACCTTTTTCATATAAACGAGGAAATCGGGGCCACTCGAAAAGCTGAGAAACGGGTTCGGGAGATCGGAACGCTTGTGGACTCGCTGGGCAATTGAGATGTCAATCTTGCTGTCATCGACCATGATGATGGGGTTCGAGTCGTTTAAGCATTTATAATTATTGGTCTGATTCAGTATTTGCATGGTTCTTTTTCTCCAGTGTATAGCGGATGTGGGTTGAGTTTTCGGTGGATTCGGCCCAGATGCGTCCGGAATGGCGTTCTACGATTCTCTTGCAGATGGTGAGGCCGGTTCCGGTGCCGGGACGATTTTTGTCGAGTCGCGTGAATAGGTCAAAAATGGAATCTCTTTTTTCAGGAGGGATGCTGGATCCCGTATTTTTTAAACCGAAAATCGTTTCCGTTTCGGTTGTTTCGGCCGTGAAGTATAGGACTATGCGCTCTCCCTTGGAGTATTTCAGTGCGTTTTCGACTAGGTTGCGATACAGAACATAGATGAGGTTTGGGTAGGCGCTGTGTGAGGGGAGCGGATCCATGCGGATTTTGATATTTCGGCGATCCAGCTCCGAGGTGAAATTTTCCAGGATCTTCTTCACCATGGCTTCCATATCCACAGTTTCCCTGAGAAGGGTGTCTTCTCCGATCCGCGAGAAAGCTCGAAAATCGGCGATCTGTTGGATTGCCCGAACGCATTCGTTTTCGGCATCACGGAGAAGTTCCTTCTGGGCCGCAGGAGTTTCCTCGAATTTGAGGAGATTGATGATTCCGGCGATCCGATGGAGGGGCTCACGGAGTTCGTGAGAGGAAATGTGGGAAAAGTGCTTCAGATCCTTATTAGCCTCAGAAAGTTTATGGTTCGCGGCGATTAGGTCGTCTTCGTTGCGGGTGATGGATTCTCTCATATCGGAGAAGGCGCGGGCGAGATCACCAATCTCATCATCGCGGTCTGTCGGAAGTTTTAATTGGATCTTCCCTTTCTTCAGTTCTTTGGAAGCACGCGAGATTCTTTGAATTGGGCGGACGAGCTTGGTTGAGATGAGGAACGCGAACAAGGATGCGATGGCGATCAAAAGGGCCACGAGGGAAATGACCTGAAGGTTGATCGATGCCGAGGTTTGCGCGATGTCATCAAAGTAAGCCGCGGATCCGAGAGCGAGGGTCCGGGAGTTTTCGAAAGGTTGAAATTTTTGGAAGTGGATCAGATCTCCGGCTGCGGTCGAAAAGGCGTCGAGGCGGAATGTGATCTGAGTGCGGGGCGAATCGAAAAAATCGCCCAATTCCGGAAAATCATTCTGGGCGCGGTAATCCTCTCCTAAATCGAAACCAAAAGTACGTGTAGAGTCGGGTTGGATGAGATAATTCCCTTGGTCATCGGTGAGAAATATCTGATATCGGTCGAGGATTTTTTCAAAGAGCTTCTCGAAAAAGGGCCGAAAGTTAATGTTGATGATGACGATTCCGAAAAATTGGTCGGACGAATCGAAGACAGGAAGGGAAACCCGAAGGGTTGGACGGTGAGGAACCTCAATGAAGTTGTCCTCGCGATTTAGATCGATCTTAGAGAAGTAGGGCTTGGTCGACATTGCACGGGGGGTATCGAGGAAATAGTCTCGATGTCCCTTTTGCCTCAGATCGGATTCCTGGATTTCTTCGATGCTCGTCCCGATCCGGTCCAACCGAATGATTTCCTTGCCAGAGTCCTTCTTGCCGATCAATCGAATCTGGGAGTAGTTTGGCATGGCTTCGAGAGTTTCGCGGAAGATCTCTCGTAAATGGGATAGGTCTTGGTCGAGAATCGGGGATTGTGGGGCAGTCTCGTAGAGATCTCCGATCTCGCGAAGAAGAGGAAGACCCGCCAAGAGTTTGATATCGTGCGAGATCTCACGAATCGCCAGTTCTAGGTGGTTAATTTGGTTGTTTGTGTTCCTCTCCAGAGCTTCGGTCTGGAGATTGGCAATCATCGTAGTGTGTCCCCAGAAGGCGATGAGGGCCGTTATCGAGCTCGATAGCAAAACCAGTGATAAAGCTAGGATGCGAATCTTTGGAGATATTTTCACTTTTCTGGTTTTTGCGGGGAGGCGCTGAAAAGCAGCGATTGTCCGATAAGGCTATTGGTGCTGCGAGACAGTGTAGAATCGGTGTCTGTCGGGATTATGTTATCTTATGCGTAAGAAGTCGATTGAGAAGGCTAATGACGCTTTCTTGGGGGTTTTTCACATATTTTTTGTGAAAATTTTTACTCCTCAAGGATGAGAGGACAAGGGGCCAAGGGGAAATCGCGACGGAAAGGATTGGGGGTTATTCGGGAGTGAAGAAGGGATCTCCAAATTCGTCTGGAGCGAGAGCGTGGGCCAACGAATCCAAAGAGATATAAGGAATCTAACTTTTACGTTCAACCTATTAAAGAGAGCCATAGACCTTTGGACAGACGCTGACTTTTCCTGTTACGTTTGCTCAGCGTAAGGAAAGTGAACGAAGGCAGTTGAAGGATTGCTCTCTAGCTTCCGTTTCAAAGATGTTTAAATATATTTTATCTCTCTGTTTCTGCTTCACTTGCTGTGCTGCGGATTTCTACATGGCCTTAGATGGGACTGGATCGCAGGATGGTTCGGATTGGTCGAATGCTTTCGAGTCTGAAGAAATCGAAACGGTCCTTAATCAGATCATGCAGCCAGGAGATACCTTGTTTCTCGGAGGGCCGACAGAAGAGGGGGGGGATGATTATGGAGATCTGCGGTTTTCGATCACCTCAAGTGGAACCGAGTCGAAACGGAAAAGCTTGATCGGCGTTGATCGAGGATACGGGTTTCCCCTGCTGAAGGGGACTCAGAAGGTCCGAAGTTACGTTACGATCCAGTTCAAAGGGGATAGCAGTTTCTGGACTGTCCAGAATATCCGCATCGAACGACGGGATATTGGGCTGAACGCTTTGGAGGGTAGGCATCAAGGTTTGGTCTTTGACAATGTAATTATCCGTCATGTCAGGGAGGCTGCCTTTCGTTTTCAAGACTGTGACAATCTGATGATTCGGAATTGTCGGGCGGAGCGGTATAGTAACGTAGGGTTTCAATTCACCCACTCGTGCGATGGGGTGACCTTGGAGGGAGCGGTCGCCGATTGTTCTGGCACGAGCACGGAGCCTGCCCCGGAGATCTGGAAACACACCTCCGATCCGGTCGGCTTTGATTTTCACCGGAAGGGATCTTCGGAGCCGGAGAATACCCGGATTTTGTTGCGGAATTGCGTCTCCATCAACAACCGCGAGTCGAACGGAGATTCTTATGAACAGGGTGATGGGTTTAAGTTCGAACGGAATAATCGGGATATCGTCCTTGTTGCCTGTGTAGCGAACTGGAATCGCGATGCTGGATTTGATTTAAAAGGGACGAATCAGAAGTTGGAAGGCTGCGTGGCTGTATCCAATTCCCGATATGGTTTCAAAGTTTGGTATGATGGGATCTTGGAGAATTGCGTCGCGGTGGGGAATCGCTCCCGTCAGTTAACCTTGCCGTCGCAGAAAGGGGAGCACACCATCGTGGCAAACTACTGCACGTTTCACGCCGAGGAGAAGTCGGATGTTGGGGTGGGGACCGAAGCAGAGGGGACGACGGGGATTCTGAACCATTGCATACTCTCCTTCAGTGGAGAGAGCGGCCGTTTCACTATGGGGCCGGGGACCGTGACCTTAAATGAATCCGTGACCTTGGCAAATGCGGGAAACCCCGAAGATCCTCCTCGCTATCTGAATCCGGTTCTCCCTTGGACGGGGCTAGGGGCCCATTTTGACAACCGGACCTATGGTCGGAATAAAGGATACAGTAGCGAGCGCGTGGAGCAGATTTTCGCGAATCCTTGAGAGTACGCTCGACGGGCAGAGTTCTTTTGCTCGGGTCGAAAGAGGGTGAACTCTCTTTCGACCCAAAAAAGCGGGGCACCGAATCGGTGCCCCGCTGAAAGGATTTGTCTGGATCGAGAGATGATCTCAGGGGTTATTGGGACTCGTTTTGTTCGGACTGCTCCGACTCTCCGGACTCTTCTGTTTCTCTCTTCTTTTGCGGCTCCTTCTGGATCGCTTTAGTCTGACGCGGTTCTTGTTGAATCGCTTTCCGTTTGTGCGGCTTTTCCTCGATCGCCTTGGGCTTTGGGGGTTCGAGAGCGTCGGTGAGTTCCTCGGTGAGACCGCCCGGCTTGCTCGGGTCGATACCCAGCTCGTTGAGGAGCTTGTCGACGAGAGGGGAGTTCATCCGGTAAGAGAGGAGGGACTCCATGAGTTGATTGGGCATACCGCCGCCGCCGTTTGAGACGGAGGAGTTGCCGTTGCTTGAACCTTGGCCATTGGAGCTGCCGGGAACGTTGAAGCCGTTGGTCGAGATGATCTTGATGCTGTCGATCTTCTCCATTGGTTTGACGCTGGCCTCGATGATCTGCGGGGCGACCTGGGCGAGAATCTTGCGGATCTCGAAGCTGATGATCTCCTGGTTGAGAAGGTTCTTGGCTTCGTTGATGGCCTTCTCCCCGTAAGCCTCGACCTCGAAGCGCTTGGCGTCGGCCTCGGCGACGATGCGGATCTTTTCGGCGGAGGCTTTGGCCTCGGTAACGACTGCTTCGGCCTTGTCGATAGCAGCCTGCTTCTCGGCCTCGGCGGATACCTTCACGTCGATGGCTTCCTTTTCCGCATCCTCGCGGGCCTTGATCAACTCGATCTCCTTCTCACGATTGGCGATAGAGGTTTGACGGACGGTGGTGACGTTTTCCTCTTCCTTGACCATGAGGGAGCGGGCCTTGGCAGCTTCGGCCTCGGCTTGCGATTGTTCCTCGGACTTCTTCGCCACGGCGATATCGGAGACCTGCTTCTTGATCTCGACGGACTGCTTGCGATCGATCTCGGCTTCTTCGACCATTCGCTTGGCGAGAATGTCGCGTTCCTGAATGGTTTGTTCGGAACCAATTGCGGCCTCGCGTTCCTTCTGTTCTTGAATGATTCGGGCCTCTTCGGCTTCGCGTTTCCGAGTCGCCTTTTCCGTGGCGACGAGGGATTCCTGCGAAGCTGTCGCGAAAGCCACTTCTCTTTCCTGATCGAGGCGGGCCATTTCTTCATCCCGTTTGATGTGGAAACTCTCGCGGGAGGCTTCGAGATTTTTGGTCTCAATCTTGACCCGGGTTTCCTGCTCGATCCGGTTCCGCTCTTCCCGTTTAGACTCGGTGATCGACGTCAATTTTGCGAGACCCTGGGCGTCGAAGGCATTGTCTTCCTTGAAGTAGGTGCGTCCGGTTTGGTCAAGGGCGGTGAGCGAGACGGATTCGAGCTCAAGACCGTTCTTGAGCAAATCCTCGCTGACCGAAGACTGGACGGACTGCACAAACTCGGTGCGTTTTTCGTGGAGCTCCTCCATACTGAGCCCCGCGGCGACGGCACGGAGAGCATCGACGAACTTACCCTGAAGAAGTTCTTTGAGCATCTCCGGTTGGAGAGTCCGGTCCCCGAGGGTCTGGGCCGCTTTCGCAATGGATTCTTTCTCGGGTTTGACGCGGACGTAAAACTCGGCCGTCACATCGACGCGCATACGGTCGGCGGTGATGAGACCGTCCTCGTTTTTACGGTCCACTTGGAGCCGAAGAGTCCGCATGTTGACGGCGACGATCTCTTGGAAGACCGGGAGTTTGATGGCTCCCCCGTCGAGGATGACTTTTTCTCCCCCCAAGCCGGTGCGCACGAAAGCGATCTCCTTGGAGGAGCGTTTGTAGAGTCGGGCGATGACGACTCCGAAGAAGATGAGAGCGGCGATGCCAATGCCGATCCAAGTGATGATATTGATCATGGGATTCACGGATTTTGATTTGAGTAGATTAAAAAACGATGGGGATAGAGCCCCCGAAAACTATTGGTGGTCGAGGTGGGGATTTTCCACGGCGATACAAGTGAAGGCTCCTTTGCCCTTGTCTCTGCCGACGAGCAGAACGTGTTCTCCTTGCTTAAAGCGCGCTTGCGGCTCGTCCGCGCGGACCATGACATAGTGCGTCCGGTCGAGTGGGCCGCGCAACTTAGCCTCCGCAGTCCTCTCGTAAGTCGCTTCACCGATGGTGATGGTGGCAACCCGGCCGATATAACTCCCGGAGGAAATCGCACTCGTCTCGTCCTTGGGGAGTATATTTCCCAGGAGGGCATTTCCCCATTTGAGCGGAAAGATGGAGACCGCAAAAGCGATGGGTGCTGCCACCATGGCGGGGAGGAGGCCGAGCCCACTTTCGCTCAGAAAAAGTTGGCCGTTGTATCCGATGCACGAGAACAGAAAGAGGAAGAGGAGGAAGCTGATGATAAACGGCACCTTGCCGAAATTCATCCAAGCGAATACCTCAGCAACCCAGGAAGCCTCCGCGCCGCTGTCCGGGCCTGCCTCCTCCTCGATATCCATCTCAGGCTCGATCGAGAGTTCCCCGGGGAGATCGACGCCGCCGACCGCATCAAAGTCTGGTAGGACGTCGTCGATCCAGCCGAAGAGGCTGATCCCCGTGAACAAGCTGATGGTTTGCAGGATGCCGATGAGGAAGAATATCCCCAAGGCGACGGCGAAAGGCAGGTTTTCCGCTGCCGTAAAATGCGCGTACATGGAAAAGACAGAGCGGGCTTGATCTCTTTACTCGCCGGAGAGGGCTTTCATTCGGGCTTCGATTCGTGCGCGCTTGTTCAAGTGGGCAAGCTCGACAAGCTTTGCGCTCTCGTCGGAGTTGGCCTTAATGGCAGTGCGTCGAACTCCGGTGGCGTCTTGTAGGACCCGAGTGAAGGCGCGCTCGGCCTTGTCGGCTTTGGTCACGGCGGATCCAGAGCCGGAGGCTCCGACTCCCGATTCCGATTGTCCGGCGGACGCGGCTTCCTTCTGGGATACCTTGAAGTCGTGTAGCTCATCATCCATCTCGTTGCGCTTGGCAACGAGGCCGGCGATTGCCTGATTCAATTCGGCTTCCTGCCGTCCTAGTTCGCCCAATTGATTCTCGAGTGCGGGGAGTTGGTCCTCAATATCGAGCTGTCGTGAGATGGCCGTTTCGACGAGGTCTTTGCGCCCCTGCTTGAGGGCTTCTTCAGTTTGCTCTTCGATCCGAGAATGTTCCTCGTTGAGCTTGGTCATCGCCTTGGAAACGTGGTACTTCTGGGCGGTAATCCGTCCGAGCTCCGCTTTGACCTCGTCGAGGGCATCGTCGACTTCGGCGATTGCTTGTTCGAGAACCACCTCAGGGGCGAGACCTTCGATTTTGGACACAATCGAGGAGGCGGTGCCAGTGATGATGCGGCGGATGCGGTTACTGATAGTATCTTTCATGATTTTTTGGGTTTGCTGGATTAAATACGTGCGTTGGCCAGAGCCATATGCGGGAAAACGAAAAGGGTAGGGAAAGCTTTGTCGGAGAAGATGGGTTACGGGTTGGGAGAATGGTCTCGCTCGGAAATTAGGCCCACTAATTCAGAGATCGTTTCAAGTTTGTCATCGAGGAGCCTGGGGTTGTAGGTGGGCGCCTCACGGGTGAGACCGAGACGGAGAGTTTGCTCGATGACACGGAGGAGGATGCTGAGCAACTTCTCCTCGGTTTCGAGGAGGTAAGGGAGCTCTTCCTTATCGGCAGGAGGATCTTGTCGGCTGGCCAGGTAGGCAATTGCCTGGGGGAGAAGATGGGCAGCCATATCAATCAGGTCGGAATGAACCTTCTGTTTCATCTCTAACTGGCGGAGATTCTTTCGAGCTGGCTCGCCAATGCGGTTCAGTTCCTCGACTCCCTCGGCATAGGTTCCAAAATGCTCGTGATATTGCCGGAAAAAAGAGGCCACAAACCGAAGCTTTTCACTCGCGGTCACTTTTCCTCCGAAAGATTGCTGCATCAGAAACTCGTAATCGTCCTGACTGATGCGTCCGCTGATGGGGACGGTCTTGGTAGTGTCATTCATGAGAGTCCAGGTTCGGAAGGGTGAATTGTTGGAGCAGTGTATAATAGTTATACAATGTTCTTTCTCCAGTGCAAGAGAAATCGAAAATGTTCTAAGGAAAGGCGGAAGAAGGTGTCCTTTCTGGTCTGGGAATGAACGCTTATGGGGAATTCGGCGATAGGCCGCTGCGCCAGATTCTCTCCTCAACCGTGCTCAATCCATTATATACAGCCCACAGAGAAAGATCAAAATGGGTGCCTTCAGCTCTCTCTCAGGTTCGAGGAACATTTCCCATTGTTGACCACAGTAGTGAGCTCTAGTGGAAAGCGCTGAATCTACTCCACCCAGTGAAGTAGCCGCTCAGCTTTAGCTGCGCGGTACTGGAGGTGCGAAATGCTTTTTGCTATGGCGCATCGCAAGAGAAGCCCGAGACGTACGTTGGTCCTCTCTAACCTCTTTCGCAAAGCTGAAGGCTGGAGGGGAAAGAACCATTTTCTTTCGACCACCAGGTCCGATTTTCTTTCGTGAAACTGTCTCCATTATAGAATGGTCCAGATGTCCTTGTGCCATCCCATTAGAAATGTGAGGTCGTGCACGTCATATTTGATCATGAGTAAAAAGCAGAATGGCGCCTGCAGTGAATACTATGCTGCCCAACAGAAACCGAAGGAGCTTTCCCACTAGAACCCGGGTCAGGTTATTGGGATTCACGGTAATTGTTACCGTTCTTTCGCCGCGTGGCTGATGGGTGATGAATCTTTTTGCTAGGTCTCCACCGATCCAGACGCCGAGTAGGATTAGGACGTAGGCGGTAATTTCGAGTGTGATGTGTTTCAATGAGGGGTCCATTTTATTGCGAAAGCCATTTATCCAGTTTCGCGATGAAATTTGAGTATTCTTCCCGCCCTCTGAATCCGTGTTTTCCCATGATTTGGATAAGAGGTATTCCCGCGGTTGAATAGAGGATTGTGCCTTGCCGCCTGGGGGAGAGAAGTGGTGCGCAGAAATAGATGGAAAGACAGAGAAGGGCGGCGAGCTTCGGTCCCCATCCAAAGCCTTGGCCGATTAGGACTCCCCCGAGCCCGGCTAAGAGCGATAGGATGAATCCGATTATCATAAGGCTACGGATGTTGTGAATGTAGCCTCGATCGTTCTCTTCCAATAGACCGGTCTTGCTCGATATTGACTCGTTAGGGATGGTGAATGCTTCTTTCTTTAGGACATTGCGACTCGACTGGATTCTGATTTCCTCTTCGCCGAGAGTAAAAGTGGTTGATCGGTCGTAGTAGCGTACTCGGTATTGTTGCATCTTATTGTCAGATATTCGGGGCGGGCTAACGCCTTCATAGTATAGCTCCGGATATAGATCGACTTTGAGCTTGGGGCAAGTATTCAGGGAGTTGTTATCCGAACATGATTCTAAACGGGGATTTCGACAGATGGGCGATGTCGGCGAGCTTTGAGATCTGGGGAGAAGAGCTTCACAAATCGATTCCAAGCTCTACCTTGCGCATCATCGACGGCGCAGTCCATCTAGTCATCGAAGAGAAGCCTAATGAGCTGGTGAGGGAGATTCTGGCTTTCCGAAAGTCCTGAACCGAGTGGAGGTAACTCTTACGATCGGTGGTGTCATGATTTCTTTTCTGGGCCGGTTGCCGTTGGCTATGACCCATTCTCGAGGACAGCGGTTCATAGATTTCCACCCGCTGCTCCCGATTGGTTCTCGCTAGAAACAGAGCGATATGTAGGTCGAATGGTGACTCCGAATAGTGAAAATTCTGTGTCTTCGCTCTTCGAAATGTACCCGACTTATCTTCGGAACGGAATTTGGGCGGTTTTTCAGGATAGAATTCGATTAACCGACGAGATTTCTCCAAGGCATCCTCGTCCCAAAGACTTGGGTATAAGGATATGCTTTTAGGAGGGGTCAGCTTGAGACAAGTGGCGGTTAAAGGCGTCCAGTGAATGCATTGCCGCGTATTGTTTGAGGGCGAGCTTGTCGTCCGGGGTGAGGCCCTTCTGGTGGCGCAAAATACACTCACTCAGCGCCTGCATGAGGCTTTCAGGATTTTCATTTTTAAAGGTTAATCCCAATCCATGCTTTTTGACGCGCTGCCCGACCAAATCGTAATCACTGCTGATCACGGGACGTTCGGCATGGGCGGCAAGTGCCAAGTTATTCGACGAGCCGAAATGACTCATATACGGCAACAGCACGACATCGCATGCTGCCAGGCAATCGCGCAACGTATCTTCTGGAATAAATGCGTTGATAAGAGAGGATTGGCGATTTCTGCAGAGGGTTTCCAGTGATTGTAACCATGCTCCCTTGGGGTCTTGTTTTCCCGCGCATAGCAAAAAAACTTTCGGGTCGGAAAGTTTGTTAATGGCATCAATGGCAAGTCCAATACCTTTTCGTTTATGCCCTTGTCCGAAAATCAGTGGAATAAAGGCATTTTGCGGCAATGATAATTTTTCGCGCGCCTTTTCCCGCGAAAGATATTCATAAGCGGGTGCGGGATCGGGTAGCCAGTGTATCGGAATATTGGATCTATATTCTTTGGCGTTTTCGGTAATGCGTTCGTCTAAGACGAAAATACGTTTAAAAAAACGTTTCTTATTAAGTTTGTGTACTCCGTGTCGCTTGAGTGCCAGACCGAGGCTCCTCGATTGAGTGAGGACTCGCGGGCGGATGTACAATCCTGAAATTTTCCCTGAAAGGGAGAGCGCAGGTAATAATCCCAATGCGGCTTTACGCCAAAGTGAGGAGGCGATTTCATCCAGCGAGCATAGGAAAATTTCGTCTGGGTTTATTTCTGCATTGAGTGTGCAGAGTGCTTTCAAATGCTGCTTTTTTCCGGCGGAAGGCGGCAGAGGAAAGCTTTCAATTTTGGATAAATAGCCTTTGTCAACGTTTTGAGAAATGTGTGTCCAGCGGAGGTTTTTAGAATCGGTGCAAACTGTCACACGATAGCCTATTTGGACAAACGCAGAGGCAAAATAGGCTAAAAAAATGGGATGATGCCCTTCACTACGCGGTTCGTAGAGGAGGATATGGGGCGGATTCGGCATAACTGATGGAAACTAATATACGAAAACGGTGGCACAAAAGTGAGTTGACGGTAATTTGAAAATTATACGGAGGAAAGGGGAATTCGAATATTATTCTGCCGGCCCAATCAGTCAGTTGGGCAAAGACCATCGTGAGGAATTGATCGCGCGCGCTCGTGCTTCTGCTCTTTCTGGATATCGGATGCAGAGCCATACAGAGCTGGAACTCTTTTGGGGAGCCAGCAGATCGAGAACTCAAATTTTCATGAATGGCTCCACAGGAAGCACCGACAGGATTCTTCTTGGCCCTTAACTGGACAGTTGTGGGGAAATGTGTTGGCTTAGCGTCCGAATCTCCTCACCCATAAATCCCTTCTATGCCAAAATTACCTATATCAGTCTGTATGATTGTCCGAAATGAGGCAGACCGTTTGGTGAAAAGTTTACCACCTTTGGAGGCGTTTGCGGAGCTGTGTGTGCTGGATTCGGAGAGCACGGATAATTCGGTTAGCCTTTGTCAGGCGGCGGGAGCATCGGTGACAATTCATCCGTGGGAAGGCTTTTCGGCGGCACGGCGTAGGGTTTTTTCCAGTGCGACTCAGCCGTGGTTATTGTGGATCGATGCGGATGAAATTCTTACCTCGGAATTTATTGCCGAACTGTGGCATTTGTTTCGCGATGGCGAACCACAGCATGTGGCGTATCAAGTCAACCGTCGGGTTTGTTTTGAGGGCCAATGGATCTCGCATGGGGACTGGTTCCCCGATTGGAATGTACGGCTTTTCCGTGAAAATGTTTGGCAAATGCCTGAGCGCTTGCTCCATGAAAGTCTGGAGATCACGGGGTCTATCGGCAAATTAAACAGTGTGATTGAGCATCACTCATTCCGGAGTTGGGATGATTTTTACAGCCGCAGTAAGCGTTATGCACGACTCTGGGCTGAGGAGCATTTGCGACGCCGCAGTCCACGTTTCGGCGAAGCGAAATTGCGGGGTCTGTGGCGTTTTTTCCATGGATATGTGCTGAAACGCGGATTTTTAGACGGTAAATTAGGGTTCAAAATCGCTTATGCGAACGGCGTCGGAGTGACGGAAAAGTACCGCGCTTTAATCGCGCTCAAACGTGAACGGAATTTACGCTAGCGCATCTTTTGAAGGAGCAAAAGGATGGGCTTCCCAAGTGGGTGGGTCGCTTCAGCGCCCACCATTGGCAGTCAAGGAATGGCGAGAGCCATTTCTACGAAATTCCTAACCAGCTGACGTTTCCGAGTAGAGACTGATCACAGAATCAGGATTCCGTGCGTGCGATTCTTTCGAGCCTTCCGGGATCCGGAAGAGCTGAAGGCATGAAAAACGTTAGCTCAGGTTGCCTCGAATTTGATGAAGAGAGAGTATTTGCAAGAATTCGTGGCCCCATCCGGCTGTCCCCCAAAAAATCAAGACGTGAGGCCCTTACGGTAGCCGGTGGAAGTTCTTCGTGTAATCTTTAGATTTTGCGTTTAACACGAATGCCGGAATGGGTTCTCTGTGGGACTTGTTGCCGATGTCCTTGAGCAAGACCGAGTGCTACCGATGCCCTCGCGGTGTTGGGTTCCTATGCCTTTGTGGCATCACCGAGTTGAATCACCACCTTTTGTGCGACATGGCGGGCTTTTTCGCGTGCCTGTTCGAGGTCGTCGGCACGGGCCAGGGCCACGCCCATCCGGCGGCGACCACTGACCGATGGTTTGCCGAAGAGGCGGAGGTCTGTGCCCGGCAGTTGTAGAGCGTCATCGATATTTGTGAAGCGAATATTGTCACTGTGGCCCTCGGCCAAAATGACTGCCGAGGATGCCGGTCCGAGTTGCTCGACCACTGGGATCGGCAGGCCGAGGACTGCCCGTGCGTGAAGGGCAAACTGGGAAAGTGACTGGCCGACCATCGTGACCATGCCAGTGTCGTGCGGGCGTGGGGAGACCTCGCTGAAAATGACTTCGTCACCACAGACGAAGAGCTCGACGCCAAAAACGCCCCGGCCGCCAAGTGCATTCGTGATGGCACCGGCCATTTCCTGTGCCCGTGTGCATGCCTTTTCTGACATCGGCTGGGGCTGCCAGGACTCGCGGTAATCACCGTCCTTCTGGATGTGACCGATCGGCGCGCAGAAAGCCGTGCCTCCGATATGCCGGACGGTCAGCAGCGTGATTTCGTAGTCAAATTCGACGAACCCCTCGACGATGACCTTGCCGGCACCCGCACGGCCGCCTTCCTGTGCATAGGTCCAAGCCGCTTCGATTTCACCGGCCTCGCGAATTATGCTCTGGCCTTTGCCCGAAGAACTCATGATCGGCTTGACCACGCAGGGGATACCGATCTCGGTGACGGCGGCCTCAAAGGCCTCGCGGCTGTCGGCAAACTGATAGGGTGAAGTGGGGAGCCGAAGCTCCTCCGCCGCCAGACGCCGGATGCCTTCACGGTTCATTGTCAGTTGGGTGGCGCGCGCGGTGGGGACGACTTTGGCCAGTCCCTCTTTCTCAATTGCGGCAAGAGTGTCGGTCGCGATGGCTTCCACTTCCGGCACGATGTAGGCCGGACACTCCTCCTCGATCACGGCCCGCAGGGCTTCCCCGTCCAGCATATCGATGACGTGAGCGCGGTCCGCCACCTGCATTGCCGGGGCGTTTGCGTAGCTGTCGACCGCGATCACCTCGACGCCGAAACGCTGCAGTTCGATCACGACTTCTTTGCCGAGTTCGCCCGAGCCGCAGAGCAAGACCCTGCAGGCAGAAGAGGTGAAAGGAGTGCCAATATCCATGTGGGTAGAGAGATGCATGTTTTACCCGAAAAACTCAAACCAGAAGAGGGTAAGTTGTCATTGAGGTCGAACTGTGTGTATCACCCCCATCCCAAAACCTCCAAAGTTTCCAGAATCTCCCGCACTCCCTTCTTCCGCTTGGCGGTGGTCCGGCCTGCGAGGGTGGGGAAGCTCTGCTGAAGGCGTAAACTAGAGACCTGAAGTTGAGAGAGGCGAAGTGAGAGGGATGGCGAACGCCGAACTCTGCACGTTAATCACAGGAGAGGTGGCTTGGAATCGCGCGACTGAAGTCATGCGAGAACGGGGAATTGAGGGGTGTTCTCCGGATTTGGATCTAGGGCTTGTTTTTTTGCAAATAGTGGCACAAGACCTGCATTGAGTATTATGATTTGAAAGAATCGTAATAATCAAAAAGGTCCAACTATGAAACAACACTCGATCAAAAATCTAACTCGCATCGGCCTCACGACACTCGTGGGCCTCGTCGGCATCTCCTCGGCTCGAGGAGAGGAACCTCTCAAAATCGCTTACAGTGACTGGCCGGGATGGGTCGCCTGGGAAATCGGCATTGAAAAGGGCTGGTTTGAAGAAGAAGGCGTGGACGTGGAGTTCCTGTGGTTCGATTATGTTGCATCCATGGATGCCTACGTGGCCGGGCAGGTCGACGCGGTTACCATGACCAATGGGGACGCACTCGTGACGGGAGCGACTGGTAAACCTTCGGTCGGCATTATCATCAACGACTTTTCCAACGGGAATGACATGATCGTCGGAGGTCCGGGAATCTCTTCGATCACCGATCTGAAAGGGAAGAAAGTCGGAGTCGAAGAAGGTTTTGTTTGTCACCTCTTGCTCCTGAAAGGGCTTTCGGACAACGGGATGACCGCAGACGACGTCACCATCGTGAACACTCCTACGAACGAGACTCCGCAGGTATTGGCTTCGGGAGCGGTTTCCGCAATCGGTGCCTGGCAGCCCAATTCTGGTGAAGCTCTGAAGCAGACTCCAGGTTCGACTCGCGTCTATTCTTCGGCAGACAGCCCCGGCATCATCTATGATTTGCTCTTTGTCTCGCCGGAATCTCTCGAGACCCGTCGTGACGACTGGGCGAAGGTGGTCAAGGTCTGGTATCGGATTGTCGACTACTTGAAGGATGAAGACAACATTGACGAAGCCTTGGAAATTCTCTCGGCTCGCGTGAACCTGTCTCCTGCCGAGTATGAGCCTCTCTTTGCCGGTACCTACATCCTATCTCTCGACGAAGCGAAGGAGCGCTGGGAGGAAGCAGAAGGCTTGGACAGTGTCTACGGTTCCACCGAATTCGTGGATGACTTTAACGTGAAGTTCGAAGTCTACGACAATCCTCTGAACACCACTCAGTATCTCGATCCTTCCTTGACCGAGGAATACGCAGAGTCGGTCGAAAACTAATTGGGACGTCTTCGAGCGTCATAATCACTTGAGTTCTGTTGGGGGAGGGGAGTCCGATCCTCCCAACCCTCTCCAGCTAAAATTGAATAACCGGTCCTCGATAAAATTATGTCGAAAGAAAAGCCATGGTTTGCGATCCGCAAGTCGCTGTCTCCACAGCGGCAAACGATCCTGACCCTTTGCTCCTTCCTCCTGCCGGTTTTGGTATGGTGTGTGGTGAGTTACGTGCCGTTTATCTGGCATCCCGATATGGTGGTCACGATTTCCGCCGATCGGAGCGACGTCACCACGGTTTACTCGGCCGGGGATCGTCTTCCCCGCCATAAGGAAAGCGAGAACGATTTCGCTTTTGAAGATTTTGCCGAAGCGGTCCGGGTTCAGAACCAAGGAATCGTCGAGGCGCGTGAAGCCGGAACTCCGATCGAGACTTCTCGGCGCACGAATAAAAAGGTATTGCGTCACTTGGCACCTGTGGGAGTCGCCGAAGGCTGGCTCGACCGCGATCAAGCCACTGACGATGCCGCCATTTATCAACTTTGGGGCGAGATCGCCCGTGGGGAAAAGGTTCCTTCGAAGGTTCCTCTTTCCGAAGAAAACAAGCAGATCGTTCAGGAAAATTGGGACATTCTCAGTGGAATTAGCGATACCTATGAGTCGAAGGAGATCCCTTCCGAGGCACTATTGAGTCTGGTTCCTCAAGGAAAACCCTCCAATCCGGTCTATGTGCCGCCTCCGCACGAGGTAATAGAAACGGGTTGGTATGACTGGACCCGCGAGCGGGACCCTTCGAAACCGGGGATGCCGGACCGCTATGTGCACTCATTGAAAATTGTTTTTGGAGGATTTTTCCTCTCCTGTTTGATCGGAATCCCTCTGGGCGTCCTGAGCGGCACCTACGACTTCTTTGCCAAACTGGTAGAGCCGTTCACTGACTTTTTCCGCTACATGCCGGCGCCAGCCTTTGGAACGGTGCTGGTGGCGATCCTCTCGGTTTACGATGCACCGAAGATTGGCCTCGTTTTTCTGGGGACCTTTTTTCAGATGGTCCTCGTGATCTCGAATACCACCCGGACGCTGGATCGTTCTCTCCTCGAGGCGGCCCAAACCCTGGGCGCTAAGAGTCGTCAGCTCATGCTGAGGGTGATCATTCCGGGGATTCTTCCCAAGCTCTACAATGACCTGAGAATCCTTTTGGGATGGGCCTGGACGTGGCTCGTGATTGCCGAGCTTATCGGAACCAAGTCCGGTCTGACCGAATTTATTGAAACGCAGGGTCGATTCCGGAACTTCGACAGCGTTTATCCAACAATTATCGTCATCGGACTCACCGGCTACATCACCGACCAAATCCTCGCGAGCATCCGACCGATCATTTTCTCCTGGGACCCTGAGCATTCTGGGAAGAAGCCGATGTGGATCTTCCGTGGATTTCTCTGGTTGATTGATCGCGACTGCTATGAACCGACTCCGGCGGAGAGCAAACCACTGGCCTCACGCCGCTAACTCACTCAACCGAAAACGCTTATGTCAGAAGAGTTTAAATTACCGAGCTACCGCGAACAGAGTCCAAAGGTAGCCGAACGTTTCCGGAAAATGTACTCCCGTCCGGTGAAGATGGAGATCAAGGGATTGTCCAAGACGTTTCAGACCTCCAAGGGGACCACGACCGCTTTGAAGGGGATCGACTTCAGTATCTATCATCGCGAATTCGTTTCGGTGATCGGCCCCTCGGGGTGTGGGAAATCGACTCTCATCCGGATGCTTGCCGGGCTCGATTTTCCCACTGGTGGAGAGGCCCTACTCGAAGGGAAGCCAGTGACGGGACCGGGAAGTGATCGGGGAATGGTATTTCAGGGCTATACGCTTTTCCCTTGGTTGACGGTGAAGAAGAACGTGATGTTCGGGCTTGAGCTGTCGGGGAAATCGGGTTCGGCCGTGGAGTCGGAGGCACGGTCCTGGATCAACATTGTCGGACTGAGCGGGTTTGAGGATTCCTATCCCAGCCAGCTCTCCGGGGGGATGAAGCAGCGGGTGGCGATTGCCCGGGCTTTGGCGAACAATCCGAGAATCCTTTTCATGGACGAACCTTTCGGGGCTCTCGATGCGCAGACCCGGTCCCAGATGCAGGCTTACCTCCTGCAGATCTGGAAAAACGTCGATGTGACCATCATGTTCGTCACTCACGATCTGGACGAAGCCATTTATCTCTCGGACCGTATTCTCGTTCTCAAGGCAAATCCAGGGGAAGTGAATGAAGTCATCGAAGTGCCAGTGCCGCGTCCGCGCACGCCCGAGCAATTTATTTCGCCCGAGTTTCTGGCGACCCGCAAGCGTTTGGAGGAGTTGATTCATCCGAAGGGCGCTCAGGAAGAGAAAGAACTGCCTGTTGTGCGGATGGTCGGAGCGGAGGACGAGGTCGAGTAATGACGAACAGGAATGCACAGACCGATTGGAGCCAACTCACTTGGCCGGAGATTGAGGAATTGCTCAATGAAGGGCAGACTGGGGTGATTCTGCCGATCGGTGCGACCGAGCAGCACGGACCCCATCTCGGAGTGGGGATGGATAGTGCGCTGGCCGAGCGGTTGGCCCGTGGTGCCGCGGAGGCCACTGGCGTTCCCTGTCTCCCGACGATTCCTTACGGGTGCTCTTTGGGGCACTCTCACCGCTGGCCGGGAACGCTGGCTCTCCGTCCCCAAACGCTGATTGAAGTGATCGTGGATCTGGGCCGCTGGCTTTTTCAATCCGGATTCACTCGTTTATTCATCGTGAACGGACACGTGGGGAACCGTTCCCCGCTTCGCTGCGCACTCGAGATTCTCCGCGCGGAGTGCGAGGACTTTAAAATCGCTATTTTCACAACCGGAACTCTGAGTCCACGAGTTCAGGATGCATTCGATGTCGATGCGAAAGACTGGCACGCGAACGCTGCCGAGACATCATTGATGATGCATCTTTTCCCGGATCTGGTCCGGGAAGACCTTCTGAAGGATTCGGATGATCCGGACCGAACGGAGAATTGCGTCTTCGCTCACCCAGTTAACCGGACCAGTAAGAATGGAGTGACCGGGAAGCCCTCCGCAGCTTCCAGCGAGATGGGGGCGAGCTTGTTCGAACAAATGGTCGAAGACCTGAGTGAGCAGATTTGCCGAGGAATTTCGGAGCGTTCTCCTTTGGACGTATCCTTTCAATAACTACTGAAAAATACCAATATTATGAGTCTATCTGAATACAAAGCTCTGCCGTATTCCCGTGCTCGCGGGGATGCCTTCGGCAGCCTTCCCTCGGACGAGGAAATCGATAAAATCCATAAGGAGCTGGAAGCCGCCGGGGTAAAATACACCGTAGGTGCATACGTGGACATCCACGGGGTTCCTAAGGGGAAATTCGTTCCTCTGTCCCATTTTAAGCACTTTGCCAAGGGTTCGGAACTCTACACGGGCTACGCTCTCGATGGTCTGGGCCAGAGTCCGAACGACGACGAGATCTGCTCGATTCCGGACCTCGGCCACATCATTCAACTGCCCTGGCAGCCTGAAGTGGCTTGGATGCCCGCCGACAATGGGTTTAAGGGAGAGCCTTACGAGGTGAATTCTCGTGTGGCGCTGCAAAAAGTCCTGAAAAAGGCGAATGACATGGGCTTCGGGATGAACCTCGGGGTGGAGCCGGAAATCTTTGTCATCCGCAAGAATGAGGATGGCTCGATCGAGGTGCCGGATGCCGAGGACAAACTCGTGAAGAGTTGCTACGACGTGCGCTGCTTGATGACCCGTTTCGAGTGGATCGACAAAATGTCGACGACCATCGATGCGTTGGGCTGGGAGCTCTACTCGCTCGACCATGAGGATGCCAACTCGCAGTTCGAGTTCGATTTCAAGCATTGCGACGCTCTGACGATGTGTGACCGCTTGATCTTCTTGCGGATGATGGCCAAGCAATATGCGGAAGAAGAGGGCCTTGTCGCCACCTTCATGCCGAAGCCGTTTGCGAATAAGACGGGAAGTGGTGCCCACTTTAACATGTCGCTCTATGACCTCGAGACCGGAGGAAATCTCTTTGAAGATCCGAACGACCCGCGGGGACTGGGCCTGAGCAAACTCGGATACCAATTTGTCGCCGGGATCCTTCGCCATGGACCAGCCCTATGCGCCGCTTTTGCGCCGACCGTGAACAGCTACAAACGTCTGGTGCGTCGCGGATTGATGGCTTACTACTCGTGGGCACCGGTTTTCAACTCTTACGGACGCAACAATCGCACAAACTCGGTCCGGATTCCGATGGGCGGGGGACGTGTCGAGTCGCGCAATGCCGATTCCTCCTGCAACCCTTATCTTGCGGCGACGCTGGTGTTGGCTGCAGGCCTTGAAGGAATCGCCGAAGATCTCGATCCGGGCAATCCTCAGGAAGTGAATCTCTACGAGCTCGATCAAGCCGGTTTGGCAGAGCGCGGCATTCAGGAACTTCCACGGACTCTTCACGAAGCGGTTGAAGCCTTTGCTGCGGATCCATTCGTCACCGAAACCCTTGGCGAAGAGCTGCGTAATGAATTCGTCTCTTACAAGAGCGAGGAGTGGATCCAGTATCACCAGCGGGTTAGCGCCTGGGAGATCGAGGAATACGTGCAAAAGTTTTAGTTTTGGCCTGTCGGTATTACTAATTGTTTAAAAAATAATATTGTCCTGAGAATTGCTACGCTTAGTTTATGAAGCGTATGAGTGAGCCCATCGAAAGAATCAGCCTCTCCATGCCTCGCAGCCTTGTGCGGCAATTGGATGAAATGATCGAAAGGAGAGGCTTTGAGAGCCGATCCCAAGCGATCTCGACCATGATCCACCAGCAAGTGGCGGAGCATGCCGAGGACTTGGGCAACGAGGTGACGACCGGGACGATCAATATTGTTTACGAGCACGGGCGCAATAATCTGAAGAAGCGCTTGGCGGAGATCGAATACGAGAATATCGCGGAAGTCATCAGCTCGCTCCATATTCTCCTCGAAAGCCAGCAAACGTTGGAAGTGATCCTGGTTCAGGGACCGGCCAGCAAGCTGCGACAGATAGCGAACGAACTCATCAGCTGTAAAGGGGTGCGGAGTGGAACCCTGAATATCCACTCCGCTGTCATCCCGCAGCTGCACGCGAAGAATTGATTCAACCAAAAGAAGATATGAGCCAATCAAAGAAGAACCTGTTCAGTCGGGAACTGGGCGGTGGACAAATGTGGTCGAAAGTCATTGGCCGGGGGAAATGCCTCCGGATGACTGACCTCGAGGGAGGGGCGAACGTCGGTATGCTTCTCTACAATGCGCTGGAAAAAACGGAGCGTTACAACATGCCGGACACTCTCAAGGGGCAGAAGATTTTCTATCTCCGGGAGCCATATTGCCTGCACTCGGACATGGGGCGAATCCTTGCCTCGATTGTCGAAGACGGTCCGGGCTGGCACGACACGGTTTGCGGCACCTCTCTTCCCTCCCTCGTCGAGGAGAAGTATGGTAAGAAAGACTACCAGGAAGCGCACAACGATTGGTATCGTGCGGGTCGGGAGTTGTTTCTTATCGAGCTCGGAAAATGGGGGCTCGGTGAGCGGGATTTAGTCCCGAACATCAACTGGTTCAGCAAGATTGCCCCGGACGAGGAGGGGAAGCTTTCCTACGTTCCCGGTCATTCGACTGCGGGATCCTCGGTAACGATTCGCTTCGAGCTCGACTCGCTCGTGGTCCTCAACACCTGCCAGCATCCTCTCGATCCGAATCCCCGTTATGAGCCGAAACCGGTCAAATTGGAGGTCTTTGAAGCCGATCCGGTTACGAGTTACGACCCGAGTCGACTGGTGCGTCCGGAAAATGAACGGGCATTCCAGAACACCGAAGACTATAACCTTCTACGCTTCTAGATGATGAGTAATTTGACTGAAAGCCAACTACTGCCAGAGAACGCGGTTTACGAACATACCATCCGGGCCGGAGATCACTGGATGCGGCGTATCGAAAAAGGGCAGACCTTTCGCATCCTGGACCTCAAGGGAAACCAGGCGGCGGACACGCTCTTCTACAACGCTGAGGATCCGGATGATCGCTACAGTGCTTCGGATACGATCGCGGCGCAAGGGGCGCTCTACCTGACGACGGGAACGCGGTTGATGTCCACGCGGGGGACTGAGCTATTGAAGATTGTCGCGGATACCTGCGGGCGTCACGACACTCTCGGTGGCGCCTGCTCCCGCGAGAGCAACACCATGCGCTATGCCCACGACAAGGAGCATATGCATGCTTGCCGTGACAGTTTTCTCCGGGGCGTACAGAGCTGGTGCCATCACATGGATAAGCGCGATGTGACTTGTAACATCAACTTCTTCATGAACGTTCCGGTGACTCCTGAAGGAGAGCTCGACTTCGCTGACGGGATCTCGGCTCCTGGCCGGTATGTTGAGATGGTGGCGAGTTGCCCGGTGATCGCCTTGATCTCCAACTGTCCTCAATTGAACAATCCGTGTAACGCCTACAATCCGACACCCGTTCAGGTTCTCATCTGGGACTGATCGCATCCGGATTTCTAGACGAAAGCGAGAGACTCTCGACTTCCCCCCATGTTTAAAAAGATACTGATAGCCAATCGCGGCGAGATCGCCGTTCGCATCATTCGCACTGCCCAGAAGCTTGGAGTTCAGACCGTAGCGGTCTATTCCGACGCAGACCGGAATGCTCCCCATGTCTCTATGGCGGATGAATCCGTGCGGGTAGGGCCGGCGCCGGTTTCGGAAAGCTATCTGAATCAGGCGGCGATTGTGCAAGCCTGTGTCGACACTGGGGCCGAAGCGGTTCATCCGGGCTATGGTCTCTTGAGCGAATCCGCTACCTTCGCCGAGGCTTTGGAAGCGGCGGGGATCGCCTTTGTCGGACCCAGGCCCGAGCATCTGCGCAATTTTGGGCTGAAGCACACGGCCCGTGATCTGGCGGTGGATTCGGGAGTGCCTTTGGTGCCGGGGACCGATCTGTTGACCAGCCTCGCTGAGGCGCAGGCGGAGTCGGAGAAGATTGGCTATCCGATCATGCTCAAGAGCACGGCAGGCGGAGGAGGGATCGGAATGCAGATCTGCCGCAGCGCTGAAGACCTTGCCGAAGCGTTTGAGCGGGTCAAACGATTGGGGCAGTCCAATTTCGGCGAAGGGGGTGTTTTTCTCGAAAAGTATATCGAGCGAGCGCGCCACTTGGAGGTTCAGATCTTCGGGGATGGAAAGGGTGGGGCCGTATCGCTCGGTGTCCGGGATTGTTCCGCTCAACGCCGGAATCAGAAAGTCATTGAGGAGACTCCGGCCTCTGGAGTGCCGGAAGAGGTCTTGGAGGGATTGCAGTCGTCGGCTGTGAAACTGGCCGAATCTGTAAAGTATCGGTCTGCCGGGACCGTCGAGTTTATCTATGATGTTGGGGCCCAGGGCTTCTACTTCCTCGAGGTGAATACACGCCTCCAGGTTGAGCACGGAGTTACGGAACAGGTTCAGGGCGTCGATTTGGTCGAGTGGATGATCGCCTTGGCGGCGGATGAGCTTTCTTCGCTCGCACTTCCGGATAACCGACCGGGAGGGCACAGCATCGAAGCTCGCATTTACGCAGAAAATCCCCTGCAGGATTTTCGTCCCTCGAGCGGCCTGCTCAATCATGTTCAATTTCCGGAAGGCGTTCGATGCGATCATTGGATCGCGTCCGGAGCGGAGGTGAGTCCTTATTACGATCCCTTGCTGGCGAAGATCATCGTTCATGAAGAATCCCGCGAGGAGGCCCTTCAGGCTTTAGAGAAAGCGCTGCGGGATACGGAACTCTACGGCATTGAGACGAATCGGGAGTATTTGATCGCCTTGGCCGGAAGCTCCTTGTTGGCGGAGAATGAGATGACGACCCAATCGTTGGCCTCTTTCGCTTATGAGCCGCGGATGATTGACGTTTTAAAACCCGGCACCCAAACGACCGTGCAGGACTTTCCGGGACGCCTTGGCTACTGGGATGTTGGAGTCCCACCGTCCGGACCGATGGATTCCCGATCGTTCCGTTTGGGGAATCGCCTCCTTGGAAACGATGCGGATGCTGCGGGCCTGGAAATCACGGTTCAAGGACCCAAGCTTCATTTTCACTCGAGCACGACGATCGTTCTTACCGGAGCGACGACGGACGCCACCGTTGATGGTGATCCAATAGACTTCTGGGGGCCGGTTGTGATCGAGGCGGGTTCGGTGCTCGATGTGGGGCAGGTGAGTGATGTCGGGATGCGGGCTTATCTCTGCATCGCCGGGGGATTCGATGTCGCCGAATATCTGGGAAGCAAATCCACTTTTACCCTCGGTCAGTTTGGCGGACACGGGGGGCGGGCTCTACAGACTGGCGATGTTCTTCATTTTAATGGTCCATCCGGGTTGGCCGTTTCCGAAGAGCTGCCGGAAGCATTGCGTCCGCAGTGGTCGAACCATTGGTCGATCAAGGTCTTATACGGCCCGCACGGTGCTCCGGACTATTTCACTCCGGAGGATATTGATACCTTTTTGAACACGGATTGGGAGGTGCACTTCAACTCCGCCCGCACCGGAGTTCGGCTCATCGGTCCGAAGCCCCAATGGGCCCGCACCGATGGAGGCGAGGCGGGGCTTCACCCTTCCAATATTCACGACAACGCTTACGCGGTCGGGGCTGTGGACTTTACGGGCGATATGCCGGTGATTCTCGGTCCGGACGGGCCGAGTCTGGGGGGCTTTGTTTGTCCGGTGACGATTGCCGCGGCGGAGTTGTGGAAGATCGGTCAACTGAAGCCAGGCGACACAATTCGTTTCGAGTGCGTCACCCAAGAAGAGGCAACCCGGATGTTGGAGGCGTCAGAAACTCTGCTTCAGGACCTCAATGGTCCAGACGTCGTTCCGGAGATTCATGTTCCAGTCGGCGATGAAGCGATCCTTGTCGACATGGGGGAAGGGGATGACCGCTGGGTGGTTCGCCAGTCTGGAGATGATAACGTCTTGATCGAGTTTGGTCCGCCGGTTCTGAACCTTCGGCTTCGGTTTGCCGTGCACGTCTTTTACGAGGCCTTGAAGGAGGATCTCTTCGAGGGAATTATCGACCTGACCCCGGGAATACGCTCTCTGCAGGTGCATTTTGACAATCGGAAGGTGAGCCGGGCTGCAGTTCTGGAATGGGTGAGGAATAAGAAGGAAGGCTTGGGTCCATTGGAGGATCAGACCGTGCCCTCGCGGATCGTTCATCTACCTTTGTCCTGGGATGACCCGGCAACCCAGAAAGCGATAGACCGCTACATTACCTCGGTTCGAGACGATGCTCCTTGGTGCCCCTCGAATCTGGAGTTCATCCGCCGCATGAACGGGCTCGATTCGATTGAAGACGTGAAGAAGATCGTTTTTGAGGCGAGCTATGTAGTTCTCGGTCTCGGTGATGTTTACCTCGGAGCTCCGGTGGCAACACCGTTGGATCCGCGACAGCGTCTGGTAACCACCAAATACAACCCTGCCCGCACCTGGACGCCGGAGAACGCGGTTGGGATCGGCGGAACTTATCTCTGTGTCTATGGGATGGAGGGACCGGGTGGATACCAGTTTGTGGGAAGGACGCTTCAGATGTGGAATCGCTACGGTTCGTCGGAGTCATTCCACGACGACACGCGATGGCTCCTTCGGTTCTTTGACCAGATTCGTTTTTATCCCGTATCGGCGGAAGAGCTCTTGGAGATCCGTGAAGATTTTCCGAACGGACGATATCCAATTCGTATTGAAGAAAGCTCCTTCTCGCTGGCCGAGCACGAAGCCATGCTCGAGCGCGAGGCGGACAGTATCGCCGAGTTTAAGGAAAAGCAGCAGACTGCATTTAATGAAGAGCGCTCGCGGTGGAATGAGGCGGACCAAAAGTCGGCTCAGCAGGAAGTCGTTGATTCCGACGAAGTTGATACCGAACTTCCCGAGGGGGTGGAAGCGGTGGAGAGCCCGGTTGCAGGGAGCCTCTATCAGATTCTGGTCGAGGAAGGAGACTCGGTCGAAGAAGGACAAGCGGTCTTAATTGTCGAATCCATGAAGATGGAGATCACAGTCACCAGCCCCAATGCCGGAACCGTGCAGTCTATCCTCAAACAGCCGGGTCAACCGATCAAACCGGGTGAAATCTTGCTCGGGGTCGACCCGTCCTGATCGAGAAATGAGGTCCCGGTAGGTCGGCGGGCGACTTCCGGGAGGTCACAAACCCTATTGAGGGTCTTCAACCATTTCCCCGACGATGAAGATGGAACCCGTGTGCCAGCGGTTGGGCTCGTATTTTTCGGGGGACTTTTCGATGTCGTCGCGATTTCGTTCGAAGAGGACTTGGCTTTTGTCGAATTCTTCGTCGAGTACGCGAATGGTGAACTCATGCTCGGAGTCGTCGATTCCATCGGCAATGCCGAGAGTAGAGAGTCGGGAGTAGGTGCAGTATCCGTCCATCCGGGTCTTTTCCTTGGATTGTCCGTCAATCGTGATCTCGAGCACGGCTGCATCGGGGCCAAGAAGGTCATAGACCATGGCTTTGGAGCCTTTGAAGCGGAACGACAAGGTTGCACCGGGGTTGAGGCGGTAGAGAGGGTTCAGGCGTGATCCAAACCGTTTGGCGAGAGGATCTCCCATTTCGCTCAAATTTTCGTAGGGACCGTCGAGCATCTCTTCGGTGATCGTGATTTGCTGGGCATCCTCGAAGTTGTCCTCGCGGATAGGAGTGCCAATCTCATGGGGACTGACTTCGGTGTTTTCGCGTAGCTCTTCCATCGCCCGGATGAGGGCTTGGGTGTAGAGAACATGGCCCGTTTCGGGATAGGGGTGGACGCCGTCCTTGGAAAAGATGATCCGGCCTTCGTCATCGGTGGCGAGTTCGGCAGACTCGTTGAGCTCATCGCCAGAGACCTGGGTCATGGGTGCAGTGGTCTTCATGACGAGTTTGCCATCCTTTTCGAGCTTGGCCGCCTCAAGTCCCATGTGTACCGAGGGGATTCCGTAGTAATCGGCAACGCTTTCCATGACGCTGGCCGAGCGTTTCATCTTCCCGTTTGCGAGTTGCTTGGAATCGCGGAACGTCATCGTGTAGACAAAACAGATGTCGGTTTCGGGGGAGGCTTTCCAGGTCTTGCGGACGATGCCTTCCATCGCCTTCACGATGCGATCCGGAGGTGTTCCGGCATCGTTCACGGCAAACTCTACGAAGAGAAGGTCGGGTTTTTGATTCAGGGCGTCGTTCTCGAGACGGAAAACTCCGAGGGTGGATCCGGTCCCCCCAATCGCGGCGTGAATTTGGTCGACCTTTGACTTGGGAAATTGTTCGCGAAACCATTCGAGGCTCTGAACCCGCCAGCCGCTCTGAGCGGTGATGCTCCCTCCCAAATAGGCGATGGTGACAGGTTCACCGTCTTCCAACTTCTGGAAGAAATTAGGAAGCCCGTCGCGCGGGGTAAATTCAACCGCATCGACTAGCGGATAATCGGCTTCAGCGCCTTGGGCACCGGTCACGATGGAGAGGAGACCAAAGGCGATTGAACAAAAGAGGCTTTTTGCGAAACGGGGGGAGGGATTTTGCTTCATGAAGTGGAAAAGGATGGCTTTTGACTCGGAGCGAATCAACCGGATTCCAAGTCTTCCTTCTAGAGGCCGAGTACTTTCCGGATTTCTTGGGTTCGAATGGGCTTAAGAAAGAATCCATCCATACCAGCCTCAATGCATCGTTCCCGGGTTCCTTGAACTGCATTTGTCGTAATGGCGTAAATTCGTACGGGTTTGGCTTGGGTTAGCGGATGCGCTCCTTCGGCTTCCAGTTCCCGTATTTTTTGGGCCAATTCGATCCCGGAGGGGCCAGGGATTTGCAGATCGAGAAAGACGAGATCGAATCGTTTCTTTTGGAGGATGGAAATGGCTTCATCTCCGTTCTCAACCATTTCGGTCTTAAGATCCAAACGGTTTAGAAAGGCCTGCATGAGTCGTCGGTTTGCCGGGTTGTCCTCTACGACGAGAGTATTCTTTGGCTTCTCATCATGGGGCACCGACTCTTTTTCTGTTGCTTCTGGTTCGGCCGGAGAGGGCGCCAACTCCATAATGGCATCTTTAATCTGAGACCTCGTAAATGGACGGTCGATTCGCTGACAATCGGCCGGCAGTTTTCCCAAAACATCTTCCGCCAGGGCAATGAAGAGGGTGGGTGGGTGATTTGGAATTTCAGATTTAAGAGCTGATGGACGAATCAGGTCCGAGTCGAGGATGAGGAGATCATACCTGCTCCTCGAAAGCTCCTTCTTCGCCCTTCCGAAACTGCGGGCTTCATAGACGAGGAGACCGATATTTCTCAGCGTGATGGCCGTCTGCTGACGATCGATCGGATTGAGGTCGCAGAGCAGGACCAATTTCCCCCGGATCGATCCGGTCGAGGATTCTGGCAGAGGGGTGCCTTTGCTTGAAGGGGTGTGTAGAGGAATGCTGAAGGTGAAGGTCGATCCTTTTCCCAGCTCACTCCGGAGACTCATAGTGCCTCCCATCGCTTGGACCAGGTGATTGGAAATCGCGAGCCCGAGTCCGGTCCCACCATACTTGCGGGTCATCGAAGAATCGGCTTGGTGGAACGGCTTAAAGAGGAGACCCTGCTGCTCCTCGGAGATGCCAATACCGGTATCGTGGACTGAGACGACGAGGTTCGGAGCCAAGGATGGATCCTGTGACGTTTTTACGGAAACAAAGACTTCTCCCTCCGGAGTGAACTTAATGGCGTTGCCGATGAGGTTGATGAGAATTTGACTGATCCGGTGCGGGTCGCCGATGATTTGCTTCGGTACGGAATTATCGTAGTAGGAACGTAGTGAGAGCCCTTTCTCTTCGGCTTTGGGCCTGAGCAGGTCAAATGATTGGTTGAAGTGGCTACGAATTTCAAAGTCGAGAAATTCCAGGTCAATTTCGCCAACTTCGATTTTCGAGAAATCGAGAATATCGTCGATTAGGTGGAGTAAGAGGTCTCCACTGGTTGAAATGTGTCTGAGGAAGAGACGTTGTTCCTCGTCGAGCTCGGTGCTGTCGAGGAGCTCGGAATACCCAATGACCGCATTCATCGGTGTGCGGATCTCATGGCTCATTGTCGCGAGAAAGCTGGACTTTGCCCGGTCCGAGGCCTCCGCCTCCCGGCGTGCTTCCTTGAGCTGGCGCTCATATCGTTTTTGTTCGCTGATGTCTTGGATCTGGGCAATGAAGTGGTCCGGGGTTCCATCTCCATGGCGAACGAGGGAAACGGAAAGGAGAGCCCAGACGACGTGCCCTTCTTTGTGGACGTATCTTTTTTCCAATTGATAGGAAGATCTTTTCCCCGCGACTAGCTCATTCAGGAGTCTGATGTCGGCATCGAGATCGTCGGGAACGGTGATATTTTGAAAGGTTTCGGCCAAAAGCTGTTCCTCGGGGTATCCAAGAATCTTGCACAATGCCGAATTGGTTTGGATAAACTTTCCTTGCGGAGAAACCAGAGCCATGCCAATCGCAGCATTTTCGAAGGCGCTGCGGATGTAGTCTTGAGCCTGGGTTTTGTTGAATTCCAGTTCCTTCCGTTTTGAAACATCTGTGTGCGTTCCCACGGCACATATGGGACTCCCCGAGGAATGTCGGGAGTAGATTTTTCCTTTGGTGAGGATCCAGATATAGGAGCCGTCTGGTTGGCGAAATCGGCACTCAGTGTAATACTCTTCTATTGTTTCCGATCGCAATCCTTCTGCAGATCGGAGGACCGTTTCAACATCGTCGGGGTGAATGTAGCTCGAAAGATAATCGAGAGAGAAAGTTTTTTTCTCCCCGTCTAAGCCCAGTAATTTCTTACCGGTCTCACAAATGAGAAATTCGTCTTTTTCGAAGTCCCACATCCAAGCCCCCTCTCCAGCGCATATGAGAGCAATGCGCCATCCGCTCTGAGGATCTTCGTCGAATCGAATCTCGCTAGTCATTGTTCTGCCTCAAAATTAATAAATCTCCATCCGAGGATATTTAAGCGCTTTTGAATTATCCGCCCCAATGGGAAAGTACTAAATAAGAAATTATAATCCAAAGGAAGAAGAACTCAAATCGTCTTCTTGGATGGGCGGAAATCGTTTCTCTAGGCCGCGTGGACAAATTCAAATTTAATCCAATCTACTATTGCAGAGAGAGTTACGAATCCGAGGAAGGTTTGGGGGAGTTGCTCGTATCGTGTAGCGACTCTTCTGTATGATTTTATTCTGCAGAAGAAGTTTTCGACGATTCTTCGAAGCCTACCGATTTCCTTGTCGTAAGAGATCGTCTCTTTTCGATTCGCTTTAGGAGGGATGACGCAGAACCCTCCCGCCGATTCAATATGACTTCTGATGCGGTTGGCATCATAGGCCTTGTCGGCGAGAACGAACTTGGCTTTCAAGTTCTTGGGAAGGGTTTCGATGGCACTGACACTGTCGTGTTCATTGCCGGGAACCAAGACAAGGGAAACGGCTCTTCCGGCAAGATTTACCACAGCAGAGAGTTTTGTATTTCTGCCACCTTTGGTTTTTCCAAGTTTTTGTTGTTCAGAATCTAAGGGACTCCGGGAAGCGTCCTGATGAGCCTTGATATGGGAGCCGTCCAGCATCAAGGCGATTTCGTAGTCAGAGTGCTGTTCCGTAAGATTCTGCAGAATCCATCCCCACATGCCTGAACCACACCAGCGGCGAAAACACCGCCAAACACTGTTCCATTTTCCATAACGTTCAGGCAACTGATTCCAAATCGAGCCCGTGCACAATATCCACCAAATCCCATTGAGCGTAGCGTCAAGGTTTCCAACCGGACGCCCTCGGTGGCTTCCTACCTCAGTGCGATATAGGTTGTTAATTTTTT
>NZ_JACHVA010000090.1 GCF_014230055.1 Puniceicoccus vermicola
AATACGGCGCAGCGACTGGTCGTGAATCCTCCGGCAACTCTGCCCACAACCTCCACAGACCGGATCGTTTAGGGCCTCTAGGATGAACAACAAATGCCCTTTTCCCAGATGCTTGTGTTTATACAAAGTGTAGCCTTCCCAAAACAGGGAACATAGTACAGACTTCATGTTGAAGCGGTTTTGAAGTGATTGATGTTAGTGTAGTTACAACATCAGTTAACTTCGATTCCGCTTCTTTGCTACTTCTTTCCCGCCAATCGACGATGAACCATTCTTTTTGCCGGGCCAGTGATGACTCCGCCTCGGCAACCGTGGCTTCGGCCTGCTTCACCGAGGCTCTGGCCGAGGCCAGATTGGCCTTATTGGCCTTCAGCTGGTTCTTCAGAGCAGTAGTATCCAGGAGGGCCAGCGGTTGCCCTTCCTCGACCTCGTCGTTGGAGTCAACGTAGACCTCCATCGTCGTCCCCGAAAGCTCACTGCCGACAGTAACCTCATTGGTTGGAGCCAAGCTACCCGTCGCGGTAATCGTCTTACGAATTTCCCCGCGATCCAGGGACTGGGTGACAAATTTAGGCAATCCGTCATCTTCGGATTTACTCCCGATCGGAGAGAGCCAAACGATGGCGACCACCAAAAGAATTCCCCCGACCAGATAAATGTACTTCCGCGAACGGTCGTGCTTCTTTTTCTCGGAATCAATGCGCTCCGCGAGATCGCTCGTATCGTTTTTCAAAGGATCAGTCATGGCAAAAATGGGTCAGGAATGGTTGCCGTCGAGAGCAACCTCGGCGGCCTCTTTCGGGGCGGACCATCCCCCCCCGAGGGACTTATAAAGCTGAATATGAGCGACGAGTTCCTCCTGTTTCGATTGAATCAGGGTCTGTGCGAGTCCGAGCAGGGTTCGTTTCGTCTCCAATACGGTCAGCACATCCTTCTCGCCCTCTTCATACTGAAACTCGGCCAGCTGGGCGGAGAGCTGAGCCGACTCAACGGCGCGTTCCAGAATTACGATCTCCTCCCTCTTCCGATTGATCGCACTCAGGGCGTTTTCCACCTCGGCCATCGCATCGAGAACAGTTGCTTCGAAATTAAAGTACGCCTGATCCACTGCCGCTCGTTGCACTTCGATGCGGCGACTGATTCTTCCGGCATCCCACAAAGGGGCCGTCAAGCCACCGACGAGATTGCCAAAGACTCGCTGCGGATCAAAGAAATCGCCGGCGCGGGCAGCCTCGGTCCCGACCGAACCGCTAAGCGTTAACGATGGCAAACGGCTCTTCTCGACCGCACTCAGACGGGCCACTGACGACTGAACGCTCTTCTCCGCCGCCCGCACGTCCGGACGCTGACGCAGAACCTCAGCCGGGATACCCACCGCTATATTGGCCGGCAAATCGGGAAGATCCTCCCGCTGGTCCAAAAGCGCCTCAATATTAGCAGGAGTCGTCCCACAAAGAACCGCTAGAGCATTGCGGGACTCTTCAATGGACTGACGAAACGAGGGAATCTGCGCCCGAGCCTGTTCGACGAGGACCGTAACTTGCTGCGTATTGAGAACATCGCCCTCCCCGGCGGCCTCTTGCCACTGAGTGATCTGAAGCGTTTCTTCGCGACTGGCGACGCTCTCGTTCAGGATCCCCAGTTGCTTCCGGGCCGAAATGATTCGGAGATAGGTATTGGCCACCTCGGCTGCCAGCGAAACCTGGGCCGCAAAATAGTCCTCAACGGTCGCCTCCAGAGCAAAATCACTGGCTTCAAGATACTTCCGCTGCTGCCCAAACAGGTCGACCTCCCAACTGGCGTCAATCGAGGCTCCGTAGCTCTCACTGGAAGAGGTCGTATCGGTTCTGCGATCCCGTGATCGAGACCCGGAGCCTGACACGCCGCCGTTGACCGAGGGGAACAACTGCGACCGTTCCAAGCCCCGCTCTGCCCGCGCCTGATCAATCCGGGAAAGCGCAGTCAGCAGGTCGGGATTATTGGTCAGCGCTTCGTTGATCAACTGAACCAATACCGGATCCTCAAATACCGTCCACCACGTCTCGATCTCCACCGCATTCGCCTCGTTCCGCTCCGCATCCGCCAGCTCGTTGTTCCACCCCATAGGCATAGGAACGTCCTCCATAACCTGCTCCGCCGTAGGCGTAGTGGAACAGCCGACGAGACTCACTCCCAGCAGCGCCACGGCCACGGGACGGGCCATCCTCGATATTGGAAGGAAATTCGAGTTTCTGTCGGCACGCATATTCATCAGCAATGCGCCCACTCTAGCATTCCGAACCTTAAGAGTTCGTGAAGACCGGAAAAAACTCGATAGAGATTCTGAAATTTCCCTGACCGTGGCAGGAAATGTTGGGGGTCTCTAATTCAGGCCTAGGTTGCTCGGCAAAACAGATCCCGCTTCCGATGGAAGCACCTCCTTCTACAAAGGACTTTTGGTCAAAATCGTCTCGAAAAGACTCCCAAATGGAGCGCGGAATTCATTCCACCCCGCATGCCCCACAGCCAGCTCTTCCAATACTCAGAAATGCCCTCTCCCACGCAGCCAATCCATCCGGGCGGAATAAATTCCGCGGTCCGTCAGGAATCCCTCCTAACCTTCCTCTTTCTTCGCCTTGGGGTCCTCGACCATCTCCTCGAGGGTGAGGCCAGTCAGGTCTTTGAGTCCGCGGAAGCAAATCCAGAGCGCGAAGCCCGTCACGATGAGACTCGGAACAACGATCACCGGATAGCTCCAAGCCATCATCTTCCCGAGTTCCTTGTTGAAGGCCTCCGTGCCCGCCGGACTAACGACGATCCACTTGGCCAAGATGTAATTGAGGACGGCACTTAGCAGAAAAGAAGCGGCGAGAAGATAAGTCGTCTTGTGCATGAGCTTCTCAAAACCTGGCTCCGTCCCCCGCTCTTCGAGGCGCGTTTGGATTTTCTCCACCTGAAAAATCTCGGGGCGGTAGAGAAACACCCGCACCAAAGGGCGGCTCGTGAAGGCCGAGATGAGAGTCGCAATCCCGAGAATGGCTGGAATTCCCGCCTCTTTGATGGCCACCCATTGCGGAGGCAACTGGAGAAGTCCAATGCCTCCGGTGAGAAGGACTCCGATAATCCCCAGGATCGAGAGGAAGTTCCAGGTCCGACGGGTCGCAAAGTCGTAGGCACCGTAGCCCAACGGAAACAAGAGGGCCGCGATGAAAAGGAAAGTCGAGGGCTCCATCGGAAGGCCAGTCAGGCGCTCACCGAACCAATCATCCCCCTTCATGAGGAGGAGCGAGGGAATAATGAGGTTAAATCCGAGGTTCAGCCAGGGATTTTCGGTTTTCTTTTGGGTCTCGGACACTCCCCGGAAAAAATCGTGACAGGCTCCTCCCGTAAAGGTAATTTAAAGGTTTTTCACGCGCCGACTTCAGATCAAGCGTCCTAACAAGCATTTTATCAGTGAGTTTTTCCAGTCCACTTCGTTGTGTCATCACAGCGGGCCCGACCCGCGAACCAATCGATCCCGTTCGATACATTAGCAACCCATCCACCGGAAAGATGGGGTACGCGATCGCGCAGGCCGCCGTCGATGCTGGTTGGACGGTTGACCTGGTCAGCGGCCCGACCCACCTCCGCGAGCCGGAGGAATGCATCCTCTACCCCGTTGTCACGGGCGAGGAGATGTACCACCAAGTCGATGCCCTTTTCGACGCCTGCGACATTCTGATCATGACCGCGGCGATCGTCGATTTTCGTCCCAAGAGCCCTCTGGCCCACAAAGAGAAAAAGGGCGACGCTCAGCTCAATATCGAGATGGAGCCCGTGATCGACGTCCTCAAGACCGTCTCCCAACGCAAAAAAGACCAGTTCCTGGTCGGATTTGCCGCCGAGACCAACGATCTGGAAAACTACGCGATGCGAAAGCTGAAGGAGAAAAACCTGGATCTCATCGCCGCCAACCTGATCGGCAGCGGTTCCGGCTTCGCCCTCGACAGCAACATTCTCACCATCCTCGGCCCCGACGGTTTCCGCGAGAAGTGGCCCGCCGCCAGCAAGGAATCTCTCGGTCGGGATCTCGTCGCCTTGGTGACCCGCAAAATGGAAGAAGGTCGGACCCTCTCCGGTTCCTGACCTTCCGCTCCCCGTCCGAGAATCCTATCCTATGCCTCGCAACCGGAACAAAGGCCTGGAACGAATCCTCGGGCGACTGGAGGATCTCGACGAGAAGAATCTGACCATCCTCGTCAATCGCCTCGTTCGCGACCGACACCTTCTCGAAAGTGTCTTTGACATCATTCGGGACGGGATCCTTGTCCTCGACGCCGACAGCGTCATTCAATACTCCAATGCGGCTGCCTTCGGTCTTCTCGGCCTCCGCCGCCGCGAGATTGGACACTCCAATATCTGGCGTCGCATCCCGGAGCTTTCCGAAGCCCTCCAGATCGACCCCGAGCGCAACCGGCGCCAGCATCGCTCAGCCTCCTGCGAGATCGAAATCCACTACCCCGAAACCCGGGTCCTCCAAGTCTACATCGTACCGATGGAGGAAGCGACCGAGCACGATCTTGGCGACGGGACCGTCGTGGTTTTTTCCGACCTCACCGAGATCAAGCATTCGACCGAGGAGCTCATCGAAAACGAGCGCATCGCCTCGATCATGATGCTCTCTGCCGGAGTCGCCCATGAACTCGGCAACCCGCTCAATTCCCTCACCATTCACCTGCAGCTCATCCGGCGCCAATTGGAGAAGTTGGGGGATCCCGAAAAAACGGCCCGCACCGCTAAATCGCTCGATATCTGCACCCGCGAGGTGGATCGCCTCGACGGCATCATCACCCACTTTCTCGCTGCCGTCCGCCCGCAGCCGCCCGACCTTCGCAAGATCGATCCCATCGCCGTCCTCAATGACGTCCTGGAGGTCGAAGAGAATCTTTTCGCCGAGCGCGACATCAATGTCACCGTCGACCTCGACTCGATTGCCCCCCCCATCTTCGCCGATCCGGACCAACTGAAGCAGGTCTATTTCAACGTCCTCAAGAACGCAGTGGAGGCCATGCCCGGCGGTGGCTCGATCCGCATTCGCTGGCGCAAGGACCCCCGCCACGTGACTCTCATGTTTGCCGACACTGGCGAGGGCATCGACTCCGAGGATCTCGCCAAAGTCTTCCAGCCCTATTTCACGACCAAAAATACCGGAAATGGCCTCGGCATGATGGTCGTCCAGCGCATCATGCGCGACCACCACGGAACCATCGCCATCGACAGCCGTCCCGATCAGGGAACCGTGGTCACCCTGCAGTTCCCGGCAATCGATCCGGAACGACCTCTTCTGGAGGAATAAGAAGAGTCTACCCCATAGCATCGAGCCTTGCTCGATAACCGCAACCGCCGCCGCCCCCTACCCATTGACCCGCAAATGCGAGGCTCTCCGGTCCTCCTATCATCGGCGAAACGCCGATGCTACCCCGTAGCATCGAGCCTTGCTCGATGACCGCGACAGTCCGTTTCAACACGAAGTTCGCTACGCAAGCCTCGGCTTTGCGATTGTTGCTCTCTGCGGCCACATCCACCAGATCATCCAATCCCACAACGACTCCCCAGGGAACGCCGAAATCCTCCTCTGGACCAACATCCTCACTCCCTCAATCGGCCTTGTCCTCCTCCTTCTCGCCCACCGCAAGAAGGAATCCTCCACCGCTGCTTAATCGCGAAGGGGATACGCCCGCTTTCTATTCGGCCTGAAAAGAGAAAACCCGGGCGCTTCCGTCTCCGTCATCGGAAAGGCAATACGGACCAATCAACAAACCGCCGAAGCCTCCAATCACCTCGGTGGACAGCAGACGGGAGACACCGGCTCCTACCTATCTCCACCCCTGCTCAGGATCTCGGACGGAGAAAACAAAGCTACTCTGCGCATGGGACCATTGCTCTCCCCGACGGGTCAATTCGACCCGAAAGTCGGTTGGCTCCGAGCCTTCAATCTCGAACTCCTCCACCGTTTCCATATCAATAACCCTCTTCACCAACCGTAGGAGGCAACGACCATCAGGCTTCCGAAGAAGTCCACACGAATAATAGCCGGACTCATCCATGAACACGCAAATGCCCGCTTCCGTACCGGATTTCTCGATTCGCAAAGAAGTCTGGTAACGACCGGAGTTCTCCGAGAGCCGCGCTCCAATGAACCCGGCTTTTCCTCTCCGATCTAAGCTCGAAGAAAGCCCCCGCAAAATCATCCCGCGATTCTCGTCGAAACCATACCCCTCCCGGTAAGTCGCCCCGATGGCAACCCATCGCCAACTCAAGGATTTCTCCCGAAAGTCCTCCGTCCAGGGTGTTCCCGTCGGCTGCGAAACAGACTTCTCGTCAGAACCAGAGATATCGACAGGCTCACCGCCGTTCACCACCGGCCAGCCTTCGTCCGTCCAACTTACCGAGGCCAGAAACGTTTCCCTCCCCGTGAGATGCACTGAAGGATAGCCCAAAGGTCTCACCCCCAGAAAGACAATCCACCAGTTTCCTTTCTCGTCTTCGAACAGATCGGCGTGCCCGGTATTTTGAATCGTAGAATCATACCCTGCATGCGTGAGAATCGGGTTCGTCGGACAAGGCACCCAGGGGCCCCAGGGCGAATCCGAACGCCCGATCGCAACCCGATGATTTTCCTCCGTGCCGCCCTCTGCCGTCAAAAGATACCAAAACTCACCTCTTCGGAAAATATGCGGTGCCTCAACCGCCTTCCATCCGAATCCCGGGGAAATCACTTCCCGGGGCCCCAGGCCGCGTCCGTTCGCCAGATCTATCGGGAATTGCACAACGCTCATGGGTTCGCCCCATTGCGAATCGCCCGTCGTTTGAAATAGAACAGTCCCGTCCTCCAGAAACGTCAGCGAAGGATCGATTCCTCCCTGATGTTCGGCATCCACCCAAACTGGATCCGACCATTCGTCTTCAGGATTTGCTGCCGAGACGATGAAATGACCGCCGTTTCCAATGTTGGTCGTGACGAGATAAAAGTTTTTCCCGTCATGACGCAGTGTTGGCGCGAAGATTCCCTCGCCCACAAAACTCTGATCTTCCCGAAAAGGAAGCTGCTCGGGTCGCGAGAGGATGTGACGGACGAATCGCCAATGCCTCAGGTCTTCGCTAGCATACAGAGGCACCCCGGGGAACTGGCCAAAACTACTGGTCGCCAGATAAAATGTTCCGCCGACCCGGCAGACCGTCGGGTCCGGGTTCATACCGGGCAAGATCGGGTTATGGATGGTGTTAGACATGTCAGACAAAGTAAAAAATTCGGTTCACGCCGCCCGCTGGTTCGGCCAAACCAATCCCAGTGAACGACCTCTTCCCCTTCCTTCCGCTCAATCCAAACCAATCGAATTGCTTCCATCTTTGAGATCGATCTCGCAACCTCTCCATTCAAACACTCCGGTCACACCGTCCGGCAACTCAACCGACCCTTCGCAGGCGCTTCCTTCGAAACAAAGCTGGACCCGAATGAACCCATTCGGGTGGGGCATTTCGGCGACAATCTCACGCCGCGGCCCTGGCTGGGGTGCGATCCTCACACTCCCGAACCCCGGTGCGTCGGGACGGATGCCCGCAACGCCCACAAATGCCCAAAACCAAGGATGGCTCCCCCATGCGTGACAGTCGGAACGACTCGGCTCGGGACGTTCCCAGGGCGTCTTCGCGCCTGATTTTAACATTTTCTCCCAGTCACCCAGACCTTCGAAATACATCGACGACGCTCCCACCTGAAAAGCCGCATCAAAAAGGTAATGACGAAAATACACCGTCGTGGGATGCAGGTCATTCGGCGATTTTAGTGCCTCCATAACCGCTACCTTCTGCGGGTCCTCCAAACAGTCCGTCAAAATCCCCAACACTTGGGCATGTTCGCTAAATGAACGGTGATCGCAATCGTCGGCAAGAAGTCCTCTTTCCTCATTCCAGAACTGTTGGCGAACCCCGTTCCTCACCCGATTCCGCAATTCTTCATAGCGCTCGCCGACTCTCTTGTCACCGAGGACCGACTCCAGATGGCGGGCGTGATCCAGGGCCAACAAAAACAGCAAATTCACAACTGACGATCCCTGCGTCGTCGCCCCGGGAGGAACCCCGGCACGCCAAGCGGGTGTCCAGTCGACAAACTGCCAACAAGGAACTCCCTGAAAGATATCTCGCGAATCAATATAGTCCGCAAACCGTTCCAGCAATTGACGAACCGCGCCTAATTTGGTGCGCAGAAACTCCTCATCGCCGCGCCAATCCAAGTGATCCCTCAACATCGCCACCCAAATCAAACCGAAGGTCGGAATGCTGGTCGCCATCCGCGAAGGGTACCTCGCCGTTGGCCAAGCCCCTCCCAAGGCGGCGCGGGACCAATCTGCCAGCTCCAATGCCCGCTTCTGCAGCCGGGAGTCCCGATTCGTCGCATACAAGCAGAGGGCTTGCAACCGGGTATCCCCCAGATACATCAACTGCTCGTAGTAAGGGCAATCGACGAAAGTCTCATGGGCACAGTTCTCCAGACCGCTTTGGCAAATCGAAAAGAGCCTTTCCCCCCAGTCCTGATCGATCCTTACCGAACCCTCGAAATCCAACGGGATTCCCGTCTTCTCAATACAAACGTCCGTCAGCTCCAAGGGCTCTTCCGCTGTCCGCACGCGCAGAAGGATGTAGCGCCCGGATCTCCACCAGTAGTTCCTCCAACAAAACGATTTCCCACCGGCCGGATGAACGGTGTCGCCGAAACCGAAAAAATACTTCCCGGCGACCGCAGACCGATCCCCTTTCCGCGTATCCCTCTCCCCCGATCTCGGCTCCTTCTCATCGTAAAGGGACTCGGCCCACTCGAAGTCAATCCTCGCCCCGGCACCTCCGCGACCTCGCAGGACCGGATAGCCGCAGAGATAGTAGTCCATATCCCAAAGGATCGCTCTCTCTGAGAAAGCAGGCACGGTCCGAGGAACTCCCGCTTGCAGCAGCTGGTTCCAAGAAGAAATCTCTGGATCCTCGAGAGCTTGGGAGGGCATCGACACAAACTGGCCCGGCTCCCCCACTTTCTCGTGAAGAATGGCCCGAACGCGACCTCCGCTAAATCTCTCACCCTGCTGATCCGGAAGCCTTGCCGGCAGGTAGCATCGGTCCGAATACCGCAATCCCCACTCCCAGGCCCAATCCTGCAATGCGTCTTCGGTCACAATGGCATCGCTTGGATTCGCGCCCATTCCCTCCACAGAACTCTCTTCGGTAATCGAAGCCGAGCCCACCAAATGCGTGCCCGGCATATTCCTTTCCTGGGTCAAACGGATTCCCTCCAGTCGCTCCCACTTCCATGGAGCCAGCCCCGTGTTCAACTGGGAAGCATACTCTCCCGCTGCGGCGAAGACGAATCCCGGGCGATAGGTGTGATGGGCCTCCGGCGCGTGCTCTCCCAAGGACCAAACCTTCGCTTCCAACCGATGGCTCCCAGCCTTAAGAGAAACCTCGTAGCTCGAAAAGCTCCAATGCTGCCGATCCCCCACCTCTGGACCGCGGCTGACTAAATTTCCATCGAGAAATAACTCGTACCGCTGATCCGCACTAACGTGAAAGCGCAACGCCGACTCATCCTCCGCAATCGTAAATTCGAGCGACAGTTTCGCAAATACGGGAGGACAGCCCTCACCCTCCGGGCCCCAAACCCAGGACGCCTCCTCTATCGGGTACTGACGGTGAATGCCAACCGCTTCCGAATCTCCTTCCGGTAAAAACAACTTTTGAATCTTCATAATGACATCGGTGCCAAAACTCTCATAGCATTCGGATCCCGATGAGAATCGCAACGATTCGCGAAGCTCAGACTGAAAGAATCATGGGTCAAGAGAACCTCGCCCCAGATTCGACGAACCGGTCTACTTTTTCGCCCAATCGGAACCCCTAGGCCCCGGACGCCCAATGGACCCGCGCATCACCAGATCCGTCGGCATGTCAAAGGATTCAATCTCCGTATCCGGATCCTTCCTCATCTTCTCCAGAGAAGAAATCGCCAACTTGGCGAGAGACTTCCGGTCGTATCGCACGGAGGTCAATCCCATCAGTCGAGCCTCCGGAATGTCGTCATTCCCGAATAAGGAAACATCCTGGGGAATCGAGAATCCCTGCGCGTGCACCGCAATCCAAATTCCGATGGCAAGAATGTCATTGAAAGCGACGATCGCGGTGGGTGCCTCTTTTCCCATACCGCGGATGCGATTCCAGGCATCCACCCCCGACTCTCGGTTGTTCTCCCCCAGAATCACCAGAGACGAATCAAGTTCGATGCCATTCTCCTCTAAAGTCTTCACATAGGCTCGATACGCATTGGAATACTCCGAACCGGGATTCGCCAATCCCACATAAGCGATCCGGCGGTGCCCCAATTCAACCAAGTGCTGCAGACCAAAGCAGAAAGAGGCATAACTATCCTTGCGAATTACCGGCAGGCCTTCCGGAGCCGCGTAGAGGACCATGAACGGATACTTCCGAGAGAGGAGATTCTCGTATAGCTTTTGATTCTCGTTCCAGGACACCACATCGGTGATCACCCCGTCCGCTTCTCCCGCAGCCCAATGTCGCAGAAAGGCAGACTCCACGTCGGTATCGTAATGGGTGAGCCCGAGCACTAAATGCGTCCCACAACGCCGAGCCTCCGCATCAAAGCACTCCACCAGCTCCGCATACTCGGGATTTTCCAAATGGGGCAAGAGCAATCCCCAACGGTAGGACCGCTGAGAGCGGATCATTCGTGCCCCCGGATGCAAGGAATACCCGATCTCTCCTGCCGCTTTCAAAATCTGATCACGAGTCCCCTGCTTGATCGATGCATCTGGATTAAAGGCTCGCGAGATCGTGCTCCGCGAATACCCCGTATACTTCTCCAAATCAAAAATGGTTGGCCGCTTTACATGGGGCGACAAATGCTGTGGAGAATCTGTCTTTCTTTTGGAGAATTTTGCCATAGTTCGAGAATATTCTCATATCGGTTCCTGAATAAAGGATAAAGAGCCAATTCTCGGGATTTATATCGGGCGGACCCACCCTAAGAATGTCGAAGAACCGCCATGAGAAGCCGGGAACGGGTCTGCGAAAACCGCAACAACTCCATTCGTGAAAAACCTTTTTCCCGGAAACCGAGCGGGCTCGGGCCAGACACAAAAAGATCCGCAAGCCACTTATAATCATATTCTTCGTAAATAAATTATAGAGCAAACGAAAGGCACTCGCTTTTCGGCAAGTCGCTCATCTCTTCAAATTTTTTTGAAACCCAAAGGCATTTCCGAAAGCGAACTCGCAGAGATCTCATTGAAAATTCGATCCAATTCAAACCAGGCCCACATGAAAATCCGAACCCCCAAGAACCCCCAACCGATTTTTCCAGAGACAATCGATCGTTAAATACCTGATATTTTCGGGAACGTTCCTATTCTGGGACAAAAATCAAATGAATCCCCAATGGAAATTAGTGTTTTCCGTTGGGCACGAAACCAACATCCACCTCAAATCGAACGATCACCCCATTGAAAAACTCATGAAGAAGAACATTCTCCTTTCCTCATTCGCCGCCTGTGCGCTTGCGACCTCGGCGTATTCACAGATTACGGTTGTCGAAGAGGCTGGCACTAAAACATTCGATAAAACATTCACGATCAACGCCGAAGCAGGCAATGTCCTCGTCGTCGCGACCTACCAAGACGGAAGCCCTTACAATAACCTAACTTTCGGTGGCGCGGCCGCGACTGGATCGATTTCCAGCGCACGAGTGACACTATTTTATTATAACGTTCAGTCGTCAGGAACTATTGAGATCGCCACCACGACTTCACCATCCAATACGGCCTCGGGACTCTTTGTCTGGGAACTGGCAAACGTAGACACCTCCATCGCTCCGATAGAAGTGTCCACGACTTCAGAATCCGCAGACATTACCACAACCGTCGATAATATGTTCATTGTCGATGCAATTGGAGCCAATGGGGGCGGGACAGTTACAGATGTGACGATCACTCCCGACAACCCGACCATGAGCGTCGACTTTGACTACGATATGAACCTTACACCAGGGGGATTTCTTGGAGGAGGCACAGGCACTGCGGGAGTTGCAGGCAACTACTCACTCAATTGGAACCTCACCCTAGACTCAGGAAGCATATCCGATAAGGGACACCTAGCCTACGGATTCGTCCCGGTCCCGGAACCCGGGACCGCAGCTCTCCTGCTCGGCCTTGCCACCCTGATTTCAGTGACGATTCGACGCCGTCACGCATAATCCTCTTTCATTCCACCCAGCCGAAAAAGCCCCGTCAGCAAACGGGGCTTTTTTGTGGGCAGTCCTGTCGACAAACCGGTAGAACCGGCTGCATTCCCCACACCTTATACCGAATTTAGTAAGTTTTGACCGTTATGGTGCAGCGCAGAATCGAAGCAGCGCAAGGCGCAGGGATCGGATTCGTATCGAGATACGCTCCGATCCCTGCAACGCCGCGACCTTCGATTCTGGGAGCACCCCCCTGAGACGGGCGGGAAATGAGCCTGAGCAGCGTTAGCCCAAATGGCAGGGGTCGCAGACCCGCCTCGCACAGACTCATTTCCTATCACGCCATAACTATCAAAACTTCCTAAATTCGGTATTAATTGCGTCCTTTCGACGCAATCGCTACCCGCGATGGTCGTGCATCTTCCCGGCCATACCAGCATTGTGAACATTCTCATTCCAAGCTCCCGGTTCACGAAATATTTGTCCCGTAACATCGAGCCTTGCTCCGTAGATGCTATGAGCGGATCCGAGGGATCTGCTTTTCTTGGGGCCTCTTCTTTCGGATACTAAACAGGCCCGGGTTAAGAGGACCCGGACCTGAAAAAATGAACCTGAAAGAAAGATTCAAAAAATGAAGTTATACATGGCGCTGGAACTGAGCAATACTAAATGGAAGCTGGCCTTCTCGACGGGAGAGAAGATACGGCTGATCACGATCGAGGCTCGTGATCAGTTGGCCTTTCAATCGGCCCTGAAGGCGACTCGGGACAAGTGGCAGCTAGGCGAAGACATTGAGGTTTTCAGTGTCTACGAAGCGGGCCGGGACGGTTTCTGGATCCACCGCTGGCTGGAGGGGTTGGGGATCAACAACGTCATCGTTGATCCCGCCAGCATTGAGGTGAACCGCCGCAAACGCCGAGCCAAGACTGACCGCCTGGACGCCAAGGCCTTGCTGCGTCAGCTGATTCGCTACCACGGCGGTGAGCATACGCTCTGGTCTGTCGTGCGCGTGCCGAGCGTGGAGCAGGAAGACCTGCGTCGGCGCGAGCGAGAGATCAAGCGACTGAAGAAGGAGATCGGTGCGGGCACAGCCCGGATCAAAAGCCTGCTTGTTTTGCATGGACTTCGCCTCGATTCACTTAGCAAGCTCGATACACGGCTCGATTCGCTGCTCGGTTGGGACAACCGCCCCCTCCCGGAACATATACGCAGCGAGATCGCCCGCGAATACGAACGCGTGGAGTTTGCCCGCACCCAACTCAAGGCTCTGGAACGTGCGCGGACTGCCCGAATCGCAAAGCCCCAAACAAAGGCCGAGCGACAGGCCCACAAGCTCACCCGGCTCAAGGCCGTTGGCGTCATCAGCGCCATGACCTTAAGCGAGGAGTTCTTCAGCTGGCGAGAGTTCCGCAACGTCCGGCAAGTCGGCGCCTGCGCCGGTCTGGATGGCTCCCCCTACGACAGCGGCGACAGCAAGAACGAACAAGGCATCAGTAAAGCCGGCAATGCCAAGGTCCGGGCCCTGATGATCGAGCTGGCCTGGTCGTGGCTGAGGAACCAACCCCAGTCGGATCTGGCCAAATGGTTCGACAACAACTTCGCCAGGGGAAAACGCAGCCGAAGAATCGGCATCGTCGCTCTGGCGCGCAAGCTACTGGTGGCTCTGTGGAAGTACTTGGAAAAAGACGAACTCCCCGCTGGGGCTCTCCTCAAAGAGACTGCCTGAGAACTTTTACCAATCAAACTATCTGAGCTTTATCTGACTTTGGTGGATTGATGGCCCGTTTCGATGCTGGAGATGGTAAATCCCACTCGTTCTTGTAGATTGGCGTCATCATGAAACCGCATATTCAAGCCTGCGATCAGGCGTATTTGGCATCAGGTGACCGGCTAGACCGGCACGGATAGAAGTTGGTCCCGAGGGCTACATAGCCCCGGATACTCAAATGCGGAAACCACTAAGATCAATCGCTCAAAATAAACATAACATTATCGCGATTATGACTTGACCCATAAATCACCATAGAAGCATCGA
>NZ_JACHVA010000091.1 GCF_014230055.1 Puniceicoccus vermicola
AGAGAGCACCACCGCAGCATCCGCACCAACAATATGCTCGAAAGGATCATGAAGGAGATACGTCGCAGAACCCGAGTGGTCGGAAGCTTCCCGGACGGGAAAAGCGCTCTCATGCTCGCCTGTGCCAGACTCAGACACATCGCCACAAAATCATGGTCAGATACCCGAAAATACATGGATATGACCAAGCTTGAGGAAATCGAACTTCAACAAACCGCCTGAAAATCGCCAGCCCCCCATGGGGGGCTATTGACATCAACATCAACTAAACATCATAAACCAATCACCAACGCCTTGAGGCACTTGGACCTTTTTGCGAAAGATTTTGGACACTAACCCGGGACCACGGGCTGATCCGAGACGAACTGTTCTGGAAGCTCGTCAAAACCGACTGGAACGCCGATGTCGACCGGGCCGGAAACGGCGAGAACGCCGTCAAGTATCTCGGGCAATACATCCGTCGCAGCGTCATCTCCG